>CAYPUP010000165.1:0-5654 GCA_964413795.1 uncultured Ignavibacteriales bacterium | reverse complement strand
CCCCCCCCTGAGTTGTAGAGTATATGCTTGTCCCCGGTGCTCCCAGGTCAATCGATATGGCGCCATACCCAGCGCTCAGACGTTTGTTGTCCGTATTGGTTGTATTGGTAACGGAAATAAGGTAATCGCTGGGACAGGCTGTAGGAACATCACCGCTCACATCAACATTTAAATTAATATTGGCTGTAGCAGCTGCACTGATCATACCGGCTTCACCCAATGAATCATAAAAGGCACACCAGAGGGGATAATTGGCCGGATTTCCATAATCGACACCGAATGAAGAACTGGTCGATACAATAAACGCCCCTTCAGCACCGTCCGTTTCATTGTAGGTGGACCTTAGTTCCAGCACATATCCATAGGCTTCAACCACAGTGGCTTCCTGAGAGGAAGATCCGGCGACAGGGAGAATTTTTACATTCCAGTTTACTCCGCAAACCCCATTAGTGTTATTTCCAATAGCTCCGGCAATTCCGGCGCAATGCGTCCCGTGATCATCGCCTGGAATGGTGCCATCATGAGCATAAGCATCCCAGCCGTCGTAATCATCGATATAACCATTATTGTCATCATCAATGCCATTGCCTGGAATATCATTTATATTCTTATAAAAGCTTATATCCGAATGAGTAAGGTCAAAACCTCCATCAATAATGGCGACCACAATCTGATCTCCATGACTGGTGCTGCCGCTGGTTGTTAATTCCCAGGCTTCAGGAGCATCAATATCAGCATCAATTGTGCCCCCATTCTGCCCGGTATTATGCAAGCCCCATTTGTTAATAAAATAGGGATCGTCCGGGAAAGTCTGTCTTATTTTAATGTTGGTATGGTTAAACTGGGCTAATCTGACCGATTGGTGTCTTCTGACATTTTCAAGCAGATTTTTGTGATCAGCAGATTTCATATTGTTAGGCGTATATTCAACCAGCCAGATATTCATCCGACTGGAGAGGAGTCTTACTTTTTTCATATTGATTGAGCTAAAATCAGTGATAAGGGGGTTTTCATCGGTAGCCGGATCGAATTGAATTATGAGGTTGCCTGCAATGAATTCTTCAGCTCCGGTTTGATTTTCTTCACTGTAGCTATTGGAAGATAGAATTAAAAGTAGACTCATAAACAAGAGGATTTGGTAAAGGTTTGATTTTTTATTTTTCAGGTTGAATTTCATAATTTTCCCTTATAATTTCTAAATACTAATATATTATCGGTGTAGAAGACTAATTTCACCAGTAAATGTAATTGCCAGATATTTATCCCTTTAACGGGGGTAGAGTCTTTTCTATATTAGACTTAATTTAACCATTATTCAATAAATAGTCAATCAATTATAAGTATTAAATCGGTAAAGCATAATAACACTCTATAATATAATAATAATTCTCAAATGTTATAGTTGTTTTTTTATCTGAATTTTATTCATTGAGAAATATCAGAGTAAGGAAGGATTCTGCATTATGAGCTTATCTCTTAAACAAAAGATCGGACTGTTTTTTGGGCCGGCATTAGCTCTTTTACTATTATTATTTTTCGATCTTAAACCGGGAGAACCATTAGTAACCAGAACCGCTGCCGTCGTCGTCCTGATGGCTTTATGGTGGATAACCGAAGCTATACCGATCCCCGCAACAGCTTTAATACCGATCGCATTGTATCCGCTTATGGGAATTATGCCGGGAAATTCTGTAGCCGGGTTATATTTTAATCATATAATTTTTTTGTTTATTGGCGGATTTATTATGGCGCTGGCGATGCAACGATGGAAACTGCACCGGCGCATAGCCTTACGGATAATATTCCTAATCGGGGCATCACCCCGTAAAATCATTCTCGGATTTATGGCGGCGACCTTCTTTTTGTCAATGTGGATTTCAAATACAGCCACAACTATGATGATTGTCCCAATGGCCCTGGCAATAATTTATAAGCTCAAAGAAACTTTTAAGGGGAAAGATATTAATAAATTCTCTGTTGGATTACTTATTGGGATTGCATATGCGGCTTCAATCGGAGGGATTGCGACCCTGATTGGAACACCACCCAATCTTTCATTTGCCCGTATTTTCCAGATTTATTTTCCAAAGGCTCCCGAAATTTCTTTTACCGACTGGTTTGTTTTCGCTACCCCGCTGGCCGTAATATTTTTGTTAATTGCCTGGTATGTTTTATCAAGATTTTCCCTTTCAGGCGAATTTGACCAAGCAACTTCTAAAAAACTATTTAGAGAGGAATATGCCGGTCTTGGAAGAATGTCCTATGAAGAATCAATTGTATTAACCCTTTTTTCCATCATGGCTCTATTATTGATTTTCAGGCAGAATATTGATCTGGGAACATTTGTTATTCCGGGTTGGTCCAATCTCTTTCCCATTCCAAAGTTTATCGATGATGGTACAATTGCCATATCAATTGCCTTGCTCTTATTTATCATTCCGGCAAAATCGTCAGAAACCAGATGCCTGATGAACTGGAAGACTGCTTCAAAATTGAATTGGGGAATAGTTTTGCTTTTTGGGGGAGGCTTTGCTCTTGCCAGTGGATTTAAAGAATCAGGATTATCACAATGGTTAGGTGAGAGCATGAGTGGTGTAGAAGATTTTCCACCGTTAATAATAGTCGCATCGGTTTGTACAACGTTGACCTTTTTAACAGAACTTACCTCCAATACTGCAACAACGGAAATATTTCTGCCTATTTTAGGCTCTTTAGCGACCGCTATAAAAGTTAATCCCCTGTTATTGATGATCCCGGCAACACTCTCCGCATCCTGCGCTTTTATGCTGCCGGTGGCAACCCCTCCCAATGCCATTGTTTTCGGATCGGGTGAAATAGCCATGAAAGATATGATTAAATTCGGAATTATTTTGAATCTAATAGGCATAATTTTGATTACTTCATACATGTTTCTTATTGGGGTTATAGTATTTAATATTGATCTTTCCACTTTCCCTGAGTGGGCACTTTAATAAATTAAAAAAAGATTGCACAATGGTGAATCCTTTCCTTACAGAATAAATAAGGTGTTGAAACTGCAGGTGTTCGAGATATAATTCTTTTGTAGGGGCGAAGCATTTATCATGATATAGTCTGAAATATATTATTCCTGTGCATTTAAATGCTTCGCCCCTACGGATCTTTAAATTCAACTGATATAAGAAATTTAATCAATAATATTAGTTTTCAGTGACTTTTCTCAATTCTATTCGTAGATTGATATCAATGTAGATTATTAAAATTATCTAATGGAGGTTCCATGTTAAAAAGAAACAGTTTGATTTATCTTTTAATTTCGATGTTGCTTGTCTCATCGTTTGTTTCCTGCGTAAAAGAAAAGCAAATTGACGCCAAAGCACCGGTAGCAACCATTGAAACGAAGATCGATACAGTTCTTGGCCATGTAAGAGACGACAATTATTTCTGGCTGCGCAACCGCGGAGATTCGAGCGTATTAGCTTATCTTAATGCTGAAAATGCTTACACTGATGCCGTCATGGCATCGACAAAAAAACTTCAGACAAAATTATATGATGAAATGGTCTCCCGCATTAAAGAGACCGATCTTTCGGTACCGGTTAAGGATGGGGATTATTTCTATTACAGCCGGACCGAAGAGGGAAAGCAGTATGATATTTACTGCCGTAAACATGGTTCTCTTGAGGCTCAGGAAGAGATTCTCCTCGATTTGAACCAAATGGCTGAGGGGAAAGATTATATGGATCTTTCCACGTTTGAAGTTAGCCCCAACCATCAGATGCTGGCTTACTCACTGGATACAACCGGGAATGAAAACTATACCCTCTTTTTTAAGAATCTAACCAATGGAGAAATCCTTTCAGAATCGATTTCCAATATTGGTAATGCCGCCTGGTCTACCGATAATAAAACCATTTTCTATACAGTTGAAGATGACACCCATCGCCCATACCAATTATTCCGCCATACGATTTTTAACTCAACCGACAAAGATGATCTCGTTTATCAGGAAGATGATCAGGCTTTTTTTCTGTGGGTGAATCTGACAAAAAGCGAGAATTATATTTTTGTGCATCTCGGAAGCCAGGTGACATCAGAAGTCCATTACCTTGATGCTGCCAGGCCTAAAAGTGATTTAAGGGTAATTCAACCCCGCCAGCAGGATGTGGAATATGATGTGGATCATCATGGCGACTGGTTTTATATCACTACCAACAATAATGCCAAAAACTTTAAATTAATGAAAACTCCGGTAACCAAACCGGGAATGGATAACTGGCAGGAAGTTATCCCCGCTGCTGATACAGCTATGATCACAGGGATAGAAATGTTTAACAATTTCATGGTAGTCTATGAAAGAGTAAACGGTCTTCAGCAGATTTTAGTTCGTGATTTAATCAGGTCTTCAGATCATTATGTCGATTTCCCTGAACCGGTTTATACCGTAAATGGGGGAGATAATCCTGATTTTAACTCAGATATTCTTCGGTTCAGTTATATGTCTTTAGTCACTCCAAGGTCGGTGTTTGATTACAACATGAAGACTAATGAAAGAGAACTAAAAAAACAGACGGAAGTATTAGGTGGATATGATCCTGAACGATACCAATCTGAGAGAATTTTTGCCAAGACTGATGACGGCGTTCTGATACCAATTTCGTTAGTTTATAAAAAAGGGATAAAAAAGAACGGTAAAAACCCTTTATATCTTTATGGATATGGTGCTTATGGCATCAGTATGGATCCTTATTTTTCATCGCGCCGTTTGAGTCTCCTGGATCGCGGCTTTATATATGCCATTGCTCATATAAGAGGCGGGGGAGAGATGGGACGCCAATGGTATGAGGACGGAAAATATCTTAACAAGAAAAATACTTTTACAGATTTTATAGCCTGTGGTGATTATCTCGTTTCTGAAAAATATACGAGCCATGATAAGATGGCTATTTCCGGGGCCAGTGCTGGGGGATTACTTATTGGAGCAGTTGTTAATATTCGCCCTGATCTGGCTGATGTGGCTATTGCCGATGTCCCTTTTGTGGATGTCATGAATACCATGCTGGATGAGAGCATTCCCCTTACCATTGTAGAATATGAAGAATGGGGAAATCCTAATCTTCCGGAATACTATGATTATATGAATTCATATTGTCCCTATGATAATGTTGAAGCTAAAGAGTACCCCAATATGCTTATTACGGCTGGGTTGAATGATCCTCGTGTGCAGTATTGGGAACCGGCTAAGTGGACTGCCAAACTAAGAGCGACTAAAACTGATAATAATCTGCTTCTGCTCAAAACCAATATGGGGGCAGGACATGGAGGGGCTTCCGGCAGATATGATTATCTCAAAGAGATCGCCCTGGAATATGCCTTTATTCTGAAGTGTCTGGGCATGGCCGATTAACGTGAATTAATAAAAAAACCTGCCTTAGTTGAATGATTCAACCGGGGCAGGTTCTATCAGGGGAGGTCTCATGAAACGCAATCAATATAATAGTTAAATGGACTATGTCAATCTTTATTGTTAATGATGGTGAAAATATTTTTAAGTTTTGAAATTAAATATTATTAAATGTATTACTTTATATGATTATTTTAACTGATTAACTTGTAGTATCTTATGTGCTTTTATAAAGAAAGGCTCCGCGAATGAGACGGAGCCTTTTGTTTTA
>CAYPUP010000164.1:0-5665 GCA_964413795.1 uncultured Ignavibacteriales bacterium | reverse complement strand
AACAAATGAAAATGCCGCAAATTCAGGATAGTATTGAAAGTAGTGGCATGTCTGAAGCGACCATGCGAACTTTTATGTATTGGCAGACATTAATTGGCGGTGTGCTTTCAATGTTAATACTCCCATTGATTTCTTCAGGTCTGGCTCTATTTTTTGGTAATTTTGTTTTTGGTGGAATAACTACTTATAAGAAAATTCTTTCAGTAACGCTCTATGGTGGAATTCTGTACGGTGTCGGAGATCTTTTACATATTCCCCTTATGATGATGAAAGAGAGTGTTATGGTTACATTTTCTCCGGCTGTTCTTGTTGCTGATCAGGGAATGCAGTCCTTCTGGTTTACTGCATTATCTAAAATATCCGTCTTTCATATATGGGAAGTGATTGTTGTTGGAATCGGTCTGTCAATAATATATGGCATTTCACGCAACAAAGGATACCTGTTGTCGGTCTTATCAGTAGGAATGATGGCAATAATACATGTGGTAATTACTGGAATTGCATTGATGTTTTAATAAATTGGAGAATTTTGATTATGAGGTCGTTTGTTAGTATTTCAATGTTTCTTTTGGGAATGATAATGGTTCAGTCCACAAAAGCCGCTGAACTTTTAACGCTTGATGATTGTATCGAACTGGCACTGAAGAACAGAGCTTCGGTAATTGCCGCCAAAGGAAGAGAACAACTTGCCGGCGCTAATAAAAGAGCAGCATTGGGTGCTTTTTTACCCAGAGTGGATGCTTCTTACAGTTATTCTGAAACGAGATCAAGGGATATAAAATCGGATGTTGAAGATCGGGAAACCTTTTTGTCTTATGTGATCGACAGTGTAGAAGTCTATGATCCTGTCGGTGATAGCTCTTTTTATATTTTAGGAGCTAGCCCTCAAATTGATTCGGTTATCTCTACGATTAGTGAAAGAGCACTTCCTGATCAGGATCGAAGCAATAAAAATTTGAACATATCAGCCGATATATCACTGTTTGACCTATCCAACTTTTTCGATTATGCCGGGTCTAAAGCAAATCTTTCAAAGGCAAAATTGGATGTGATCGGTTCGGAACAGGACCTTATCTATTCGGTTAAAGTCTCATATTATTACTACCTTGCGGCCGTGAAAAATGTGGAAGTACAGGATCAGGCTGTAGAACGAAGCACCGAACAATTAAAACTCATTCAGTCAAAATATGATCTGGGTTCGGCTTCGAAATCAGATGTTTTAAAACAAAAAGTTCAAATGGGAAATGACCGCCTATCCTTGCTGTCAGCACAAAACGACGTCAACAATGGAAAAGCATCATTGGCATATACCATCGGACTTGATCCTAATAGTGATGTCGAATTTTCAATGGATTATTCCGTGCGTGAATTTTCCGGTACCCTTCAGGAAGCTATGGCTTATGGCCTGGATCATAATCCCGGTTTGTTATCTTCAGAGAAAAGTGTAGATTGGTACCGTCATACGGTAAGTTCACGCTGGGCAAAATATTTGCCGACTCTTGCAGGGTACGGATCCATGACATTTTCAGATGGAACCCAGGGAGATACGGCAACTTTTAATTTTTCCAGCCGCAGTACAACTTTTGGACTCCAGGCTAATTGGAATATTTTTGATGGTTTTAGTCGGGAATACAATCTGACCAGCGCCAAAGTTAACTTGAACACAGCCAGAGCTGAGTACGCTGATATGCGGAATTGGACCAGCCAGAGTATTAAGTCAAAATATCTGGATATAGAACGGTTGAAGGAAAAACAAAATGTTTCCCGGGAGAATGTGGATGCTGCCGACGAAGATCTTAAAATTACCCAGGAAAAATACAACCTTGGCGCTGCCACAATCCTTGATCTTCTTGATGCCCAGGTCTCATTAAAGCAGGCTCAGGTATCACTGATTGAAGCTGATTTTGATTTGAATCTGGCTATCTCCAATCTTGAAAATGCAATGGGGAAAATGTAAAAAATATGAATGATGGTTTTTGTAGTTAAGGAATTATTATGAAAAAGTGGTTGATAATTGGTGGAATAGTAATAGTCGTAGCAGTTATTATTATAGCTAACCTGACTATGAAAAGCAGTAAAGCTACAATGGTTAATTCTGAGTCGGCCCAAACCAGAGATATAATTGAAACCGTATCTGCATCAGGGCGCATCCAGCCTCAAACGAAGGTTGATATCACTTCGGAAATTAACGGTGAGATTGTAAAGCTGTATGTTAAAGAGGGGCAGTATGTAAATAAAGGGGATCAGCTCTTGATACTTGATACGATCCAGCTTCGTTCTGATCTAGATCAGGCTAAATATTCCGTTAATGAAATTACAGCTCGTCTTGAAGGAGCTAAATCGACTCTGGAGCAGACTGAGGAGGAATTTCATAGGCAGGAAAAGCTATATGAAAATAAACTTACCTCTGAGACAGAATTTAAAAATTCCAAATACACTTACCTGAATGCCAAGTCAGCTTACGAGGCAACTAAAGCCCAGGCGCAGCAATCTGAAGCCAGATATGAAAAGGCCCTTGATTATCTCAGCAAAGCCAAAGTCGTTGCTCCTATGCCCGGGATTATTACATTTCTTGACTGTGAAGAGGGGGAGATTGCTGCAGCTCAGACCGTTTATTCACAGGGAAAGACCCTGATGACTGTTTCTAATCTCGATGTCTTTGAAGTCGAAGTTGAAGTTGACGAAACCGAAGTTACCAAGGTGGAATTGGGGCAGGAGGCTAAGATCGAAATTGATGCTTTCCCTGATACTACCTTTATGGGGGAAGTGGTCGAGGTTGGCAATACAGCTATTTATACCAGCAGTTCCGATCAGAGCACAAATTTTAAAGTTAAAGTAATTTTCATAGACAAAAACGAGAAAATTCGCCCCGGTATGTCTGCCACGGTGGATATTACTTCCAATGAAATTAAAGAGGCTTTAGCAATTCCTTATAGCGCTGTCGTAATGCGTTCACTTGATTTGGATTCATTAATGCAGGCGAGAAGTAAAACAGATAATACCGATAAAAGCGAACAGCCGGAATCGGATGGATTGCAAGCTGCAGTGAATGATAATAAAGACACTCTTAAAACTAAATCTGAAGATGAAATTAAGAGAAAAGATGTCAAAGGAGTCTATGTCATTCGAGAGGGTAAAGCAATTTTTGAACTAATCGAAACCGGTATTGCCGATCAGAAATATATTGAAGTCCTAACCGGACTCAAGAAAGATGATTCGGTTGTATCGGGGCCGTACAAGGTTCTCAGATCCATCAAAGATGACGAGGAAGTTGAAATTATCAAAAAGAAAGATGAGAGTGAATAGCAGTGCCACTTATTGAAACAAAAAATTTATGGAAGACATATAAAATGGGAGCTGAGGAAGTTCACGCCCTGCGGGGAGCCTCAATCACTATACAAAAAGGTGAATATGTTGCGATTATGGGGCCGTCCGGATCTGGGAAATCTACTCTGATGAACCTGATCGGTTGTCTGGATACTCCCACCCAGGGAGAATACCACCTGAACAATCGCCTGGTCAGCAGCATGAATGATGATGAATTAGCTAATATTCGCAACCGGGAGATTGGATTCGTTTTCCAGACATTTAACCTTTTGCCGAGAGCAACCTCTCTCCATAATGTGGAATTGCCTCTTATATATAATGGATCTCCTTCTGATCAACGACGTAAAATGGCTATAGAAGCTTTGACTAAAGTCGAACTTCAGGATCGGATGATGCACAAACCGAGTGAACTTTCCGGAGGCCAGCGCCAGAGAGTTGCTATAGCCAGAGCCTTGGTCAATAATCCATCACTTATTCTGGCTGATGAACCAACCGGTAATTTGGATTCCAAAACATCAGTCGAGATCATGCGTCTTTTTGATAATCTCCACCGACAGGGGAATACTATTATTGTGGTAACTCACGAGCAGGATATTGCCAGCCGAGCCCGAAGAGTCCTGTCGATTCTGGATGGTAAGATTGACAGTGATGTATTAGTTCGCGAGGAAGATCGAAAGATTTTTTAATTATGATTTCTTTTTCTCTGCTTAGTATAGCTATTGGAGCACTTTGGGCGAATAAACTTCGTACTACCCTGACTCTGCTGGGGGTTATTATCGGAGTCACTTCGGTAATGACGATTATCTCGGCTTTGGAAGGTATGATGGGGGCTATTGAATCCCAGATTGACAGAATGGGACCATCAACATTTATTGTTACTAAATGGGGCATGATTACATCAGAAGAAGAATACTTAGAAGCGGTCAAAAGAAAAGCAATCAGTCTTGAATCAGTTGATATGATTGAGGCCGGTTGTGAAAATTGTGAAAAAGTTTGTGCCCGTGCTTATTACAGAGCTGATATTAAGCGAGGATCTCAGACATTACGGCGGGTAACGATTGGCGGGGTAGATCCTAATTTTATTGAGATCGCTGATGTTGAAGTTGGACAGGGGAGATTTTATTCGGTTGAAGAATCACTTCACCGAAAACAAGTGGTATTTATAGGGGACGTTATCCGTGAAGAACTATTTCCGGGTGTAGATCCGTTAGGCAAGGATATCAGAATCGGGGGTAAAAAATATACCGTAGTAGGAGTTGCCAAAAAAATCGGAGCGGTTTTTGGAAATAATCATGACAATTTTGTGCTAATACCATTTACATCATATATGAAACAATTCGGTGAACCGGGTGATCAATTTAATTTGATGATTAAAGCCTACTCTGTCGAAGTCCTTGATGAAACAATGGATAATGTCCGATTGATTCTCCGTTCGCAGCGGCATGTCCCTTATAATAAGCCGGATGATTTTGCCATTATTACTGCTGATAACGTTTTGGATATGGTTAATTCGTTTACTAAGATGTTCCGTTATGGATTGGTGGGGATCTCCTCAATATCATTGGTAGTCGGTGGTATTGTGGTTATGAATATTATGATGGTATCCGTAACCGAACGAACGCGTGAAATCGGGATAAGGAAATCAGTTGGCGCAAAAAAATCGCATATTATGGTACAATTTCTTTTTGAAGCTTTATTGACTACAATGATAGGGGGCATTATTGGCATTGTGCTTGGTTTTCTTATCGCCAGGTCTTTAGTAGGAATGCTAAATATGGAAATATCTCCTTCTATTGTAGCTATTATTGCCGGTTTGTCAATTTCTACCGGGACCGGCCTGATTTTCGGGATATACCCTGCCATGAAAGCGGCTCGGTTGGATCCCATTAAAGCTCTAAGTTATGAATGAGTTGATATTATGATTTTAACGCCTATAGAAATAATTGATGCTGTTTTGATGGCTCTTTCTTCTATCAGAACTAATAAGATGCGATCCTTTCTTACAATCCTGGGAGTTTTAATAGGTGTTGCCTCAGTTATCGCTATGGCCTCGGTTATAAATGGACTGGATAAAGCTGCCAATAATGAGATTGATGCCTGGGGATCTAACAGCTTTTATATCACCCGTTATGCTTTTGATGTTGACCGTGATAAACTCTCCGAAGAAGATCGAAACCGTCCCCCGATAACTGTCGGCGAAGCAGAGGCCATCAACAAAAACTGTCCGAGTGTAGATGGTGTTTCTCCTCAGAATTATTATTTTGCCCCAGGAGGAAATGAAGTTAAATATGAAAATAAAAAAGGGCAAAAATATCCGCCATCCCAAGGGGTCCTGCGG
>CAYPUP010000163.1:1912-5666 GCA_964413795.1 uncultured Ignavibacteriales bacterium | reverse complement strand
GGCTATAAAAACAACTGTTCTCCCCTTTTTCATTTCCTGTTCAGCTTTAATTACTGACTGGCCGAACAAAATCTTTTTCTGCTCCATAAACTGAAGGTTGCCGATTATAAGAATATTCATGTTAAATTCACCTGTCAGTCCAAAGCCGGGGAATGCCTCAACGTTTTTTATAACTGCTGGTTCCACCTCATTTTGTTTCATATGTCGAACAATAGCTCGGCCAATCGGATGTTCCGATTGAATTTCAGCCGATCCAGCCAATTGGGTCAGTTTTCTCTCTGAAATTTTTCCGGTAACTAAGACATTTACCACTTCGAGTTCACCATGAGTGAGAGTTCCGGTCTTATCGAAAATAACAGCAGTAATTTTGGTTATCTTTTCAAGAATATCCCCCCCTCGAATTATAATCCCTTCCCTGGCTGCTCTTCCGGTTCCGGCAAGAATAGCAGTGGGAGTGGCCAGTCCCAAAGCACACGGGCAGGCAATAATCAAAACCGAAATAACACTGCGGATCATCATCGGGCTTTCCGGATCGAATATATTCCAAACAATAAAAGTAATTGCCGCCAGAACAATCACGATCGGGACAAATACTCCGGCAACTTTATCCGCCAGTGACTGCACCGGCGCTTTTTTACTCTGGGCATCGGTTACGAGTTTAATAATATGCGCCAGAAGGCTCTCGTCGCTGGTGCTGGTCACTTTCATTCTAAACGGGACGTTGCCATTTATAGATCCGCCAAAAACCTTATCATTTTTATTCTTTTCAACCGGCAGCGACTCACCGGTTAACATCGATTCATCAATAACCGGCATCCCCTCGATAATTTCTCCATCAGTCGGTATTTTTTCACCCGGCCTGACAATCAATATCATCCCTTTTTTCACAGCGGCTGTTTCAATTTCTATTTCTACTAAATTAATTACAGCTGTTGTTTTTGAGGGTTTCAGTTTTATCAAGGCTTGAATCGCTTCCCCGGCTTTCCCTTTGGATTTTGCTTCAATATATCGGCCCAGTAAAATTAAGGTTATAATCATCCCTACCGACTCAAAAAAAATATCCTCCTGTCCATTCTCGATAATATTTTTATAAAGAGCCGCCAGACTCCAGCAATAGGCTGTCAGAGTTCCCATACCTATGAGAGTATTCATATTGGCGCGGAAATGAAGAGCTTGCTTAAATGCATCGGAGATTATTTGTGAACCTGATATAAATAAAACTATCGTGGCAAAAACAGCCGGAATAATGCTGTCCCATAACGGGCTTATCAGATGCCCATCGAGAAACTGATGCCAGAAGTGGAAAATCAAAATCGGGATCGAAAGAAGCAGAGAAAGCATAAACTTCTGGCGGGCGTTGACAACCTCTTTAAGATTTGCCACCAGAATATCGGGTGTCCCCACTTCAGCCTGATAGCCCAACTCTTTAATTTTATCAATAATTTGCTTTTCACTTACTTTATCCGAATCAAAAACCACCACCGATGAATGCAAAGCAAAATTAACCCGGCATTCTTCAACACCGTCAACTCCGGCCATTCCCTTTTCAATATTGGCGGCGCATCCGGCACAGTGCATTCCTTTGATCCTGAGATCAATTTCTTTGGTCCTGGACATATGTATATATAGAGATTAAATGGTTAAAGAGGAAAGTAAAATTTGCACCCCTGGCACTTCTTCTAAAAGAAACCAAATAACATCAATAAATGAGGACATTTATGTGTTAATTCCTGACGGATTTTGTTTCTGGCTCGATGCAGATACCAGCGCACAGTTGCCTCGGGCATATTCATAATATTGGCAACATCACCAATTTTGCATCCTTCGACATCCCGAAGCATAAAGGCCGACCGCTGTTTATCGTTTAATGAGTCGGTCGCTATTTTTATATATTCATCGATCTGCCAGCGATGGTAATTATCATCGGGACCGGGCTGATATTCGTCCTGAAAATTAAAGACCTCTTCCAGCGGTTCATGGCGATGGCGGTTGTGTTTGCGGATATAATCGATAGCTGCGTTTACGGTAATTCGATAAAGCCAGGTATAAAATTTCTTCTTTTCATCGTAGCGCCAGATATTTTTGGACATTTTTACAAAAACATCCTGAGCTATATCTGCCGCCTCATCATAATCATTGACCATCTTGTAAGCCAAAGATGCAACCTGATTGCGGTAGCGTTTTACTAACTCAGTAAAAGCCTGTTTATCTCCCTGTTTAATGCGGGCGATAATCTTTTTAACTTTTTCATCATCATCGGTAAAATCCCGTGATGAAGTACTTTTATTAGAACTAGCCAATACTGATTTCATTTTTTTAACCTGTCCCCTCCCGGATAAAACAAAGAAACATACTATCTATTAAAGACCTATATAATCTTAATTTACAGTCCGAATTTTAAAAGGCAAGTAATAAATCCAATAAAAAAACCGCTTAAAAAAGCGGCTTTCAAATCCTGAATATATCAATTAATTACATATCATTAAGGATATAATTGTAGGGATCAAGAGAACGACCATTTCGGGTTATTTCATAATGTAGGTGCGAACCGGTGGAGTAGCCGGTTGAACCCATCAAGCCGATGATGTCACCCCTTTTAACCTTCTGACCTGCTTTGACATTATATTCAGAGAGATGAGCATAACGGGTTTTAAAACCATAACCATGATCAATAACAACAGTTTTACCCATTCCACCATTTTTTCGAGCTGAAAATACTCTTCCATCGGCTGTGGCAATAATAGGCGTTCCCATATGGCTGGCAATATCAATACCCCGATGCATCTGTTTGATACCAGTAAAGGGATCATTTTTCATGCCATAACCGCGTGATAACCAGCCTCTTGTCGGCCAGATTGAGGGAGTATGTTCAAGACGATCCTTAATGCTTATCATCGAAGTTTCCACTTCCTGATAAGCGCTTAATTCGAATTTCGAGACCAAAAGGAGATGATCTATCTCTGATTCGGTCTCAAAAGCAAGTTCTTCGGTTTCAGAACGCTGGGGAGTTATCGGATATGAGGGACCGCCGATACCCAATTGCCTTTGGTCTTTATCAATTGGAGGAATATCAAATAGAGATCTTATTTTGATTTCTTTATCGATAAGTTCATCATAACGGCTGGTAACTTCAGCCAGGTTCCAGCGCATCTGTTCAAATTTTTCCTGAAGAGCCTGATTTTCAGCTCTGAGAGATTCGAGCTCTTTACTGGCTACCCGATCAGAGAAAAACTCGGCTGAGAAGATAAAATTACTAAAAAGTAATATCAGGACTGCCCCAACACATCCATAAATCAGATAACATGGAATACTAATCTGCCTGGGAGTGCCGTCCGAGCCGGGGATCAGCATAATTGTCAATTTCTTTTTCCACTTACTATTCAATAGTTTAGGGTACTTTCTTATAAATTTTAATATCCTTTGTGGACATATCCACATGTTGGCTCTTAACGTATCCCTAAGATTCTCTTTTGTCAAGTTTAAATGATTTTTGATCTTATTTGATTAAGACATATTCTTGCTTTAGAACCTTATTTACTATATGAGCCAATTTCTCCGAATGCAGAGTCTGCAAACTATAAAGATGCCAATAAGTCTTTTTCGGCAGCCCCAGTCGAGGCATTGATTTCTTTTGTTTCATCACAGTTGCACCTCCGAAAGGAACTTACTCCTGTCCGTGGTAAAAACTGCTCAATTAACTTATCGGACAGAATAAGTTCTGGTTTAAGTATTTTTCCATTAAAAAGTATTGCAT
>CAYPUP010000163.1:0-1812 GCA_964413795.1 uncultured Ignavibacteriales bacterium | reverse complement strand
TTATCGGACAGAATAAGTTCTGGTTTAAGTATTTTTCCATTAAAAAGTATTGCATTTGTCGTGCCGGATAATAATGGAGCGACAACAATATTTTGATATTGTTATGTCGTTTTATAATAATTACTTATGCGGTCATTTAAAAACTTACTCTATAAAACAAACTATAAGTGTGTGAAAAGTAATATAGGTTTTTGACAATACAGGGGCTTTTTTACTACACTTGTTTAAATATTAAACAATTTTGGTTATATGTAGGAGTTGTAGGGAAAGGCCCCTGTGCCTGTTCAGATTTAAGGACAACCACAGGGGGTTGTCCCTACAAAGAACTAACTCAGATTTGACTTAGATCTATATAATAGTTACTATTATGATTATTATCGAAAGGAAATAAAATGACTGATTTGAAAAATAAAATTGCTCTGATAACCGGAGCCTCCTCCGGGATAGGGCAGGCTTGTGCGAGGAAATTTGCCGAACAGGGTTCAAAACTGATATTAGCCGCCCGAAGAATAGAACGCCTCGAAAAACTGCAAAAATCACTAAAAACCGACTCCCTCATTATAGAACTGGATCTTCAGGACCGCAAAGCAGTTTCTGAATTTATTGAATCTCTACCCGATGAATGGAAAGATATTGATATTCTGGTAAATAATGCTGGTTTGGGAAGAGGGCTTGAAAAGCTCCATGAAGGGAATATCAATGGCTGGGAGGAGATGATCGACACCAATATCAAGGGGTTGCTTTATATCAGCCGGGCAGTTATTCCTGGGATGGTTAAACGTAAAAAGGGGCATATCATTAATATAGGGTCGATTGCCGGGCATCAGGTCTATCCGGGGGGAAATGTCTATTGCGCCACCAAACATGCTGTCAACGCTCTGACTCAGGGAATGAGATTGGATTTGGTTGATACTCCGATTCGGGTTTCAACAGTTGATCCCGGACTGGTTGAGACCGAATTTTCGATTGTCCGGTTTTATGGGGATAAAGAGCGAGCCAATAATACCTATAAGGGATATAAACCTCTTGAGGGGGCTGATGTAGCGGATGCCGTTATTTGGATCGCCAGCCGTCCGGCTCATGTCCAGATCGCCGAAGTGACCATCTTCCCCACCGCCCAGGCATCAGCCATGGTAACGCATAAGAAGGGGTAGGGATAAAGACTATCTTATTATGAAACGATCATATTACGAAAATCATCTATATAATTTCTTAGAAGACACTGAGAACAGTATCTTAGGAGAGTTGACAAAACACCACGAATTCGATCTAATAGATTTACAACGAAATGCGTGGATTTTCCAGATTAGGATTCTTAAAGAACAATTCATCTCATGTAAAGATGATATTTATCTATTCTTTGAATATGCAATTCCACGAATGGGTAAAAGAGTTGATGTAATTTTACTTTACAAAGGAGCTGTATTTGTAATTGAATTCAAAGTTGGTGAAAATAAATTCACTAATCACGCATTGGATCAAGTTCTTGATTATTCTTTAGATCTTAAAAACTTCCATGAGCAAAGTCATAACAAATACATAGTACCAATTGTAGTTGCAACAGAGGCAAAGCCAGTTAGTAATTGTATTAATCTTTATAAAGATCTTGTCTATTCTCCCATTAAGACTAACAAAGACA
The DNA here is from genome assembly GCA_964413795.1 of uncultured Ignavibacteriales bacterium. GTDB lineage: Bacteria > Zixibacteria > MSB-5A5 > GN15 > FEB-12 > DAOWMZ01. The sequence goes on along the minus strand of CAYPUP010000163.1, from coordinate 173 downwards.
ACTTATATAAAAATTTTGAAGAAATAAGTGCAAGTTTATCTGAAAAGAATATGGATTATGTTTTGTGGAGTAATTCGTTATATAAACCAACACCTACAATCATTGAAGCTGCACAAACTCTATATAGAGGACATAATGTAGCAGATATCTCTCGGTCAGATAGTGGCGCCATT
>CAYPUP010000162.1:4431-5675 GCA_964413795.1 uncultured Ignavibacteriales bacterium | reverse complement strand
TTTTTTATTTCAATAATATATAAAAACGGCCTATTTACTTGTAATTAAACAACTAATCACATAAAAAAACTGGCTAAGCCTTAAGCCGGATAAAACCCGAAGGAGTTGAAGATGAAGTTCTCTCTGACCCGTTCACTCTTAATAGTACTGGCCCTTTTGGCCTTTACTATCCCAACCTCATTGATAGCGGCGACGCCTCAATTAGTCAACTATCAAGGGCAGCTTACCGATGGCGTTGGTAATCCGCTTGATACGACTATTTCAATGATGTTTTCTATTTATGACGTCTCTACCAATGGAAGCCCTCTTTGGGCTGAAACCCAGCCAAATGTTGTAGTTTCCAGTGGTGTTTTTAGTGTTATTCTTGGATCCGTAACCGATCTTTCCTCGACAGTATTTAATGATGCCCCAAGATATTTGGGAGTTAAAGTTGGTAATGATGCTGAACTCTCTCCAAGAACCACTATAACAGCATCACCATATTCATATAAAGCCGGATCGGTGGAAGGATTCACACCCGGTCCAAATAATACCGAAGATGGCCTTTTTATCTTTTTAGGTGGTGACAGCAATACGGTCAACTCCGATTACAGTACCATTGCCGGTGGTAAGGGGAACGTGATTGAAGCTTTCAACTCGGTTGATACCACCTTTGATACAACCAATGTCCTCAATCCGAATTTAATGCCCTTACAATCTGAAGGCCGTTCCACCGGATGGGGAGCTTTTATAGGGGGGGGATTTGGTAATCACGCACATGGTATTTTATCTGTTTTAGGTGGTGGTCTTTATAACACTGCATACTGTGCTCTCACATCGCTGGTAGGTGGATACAATAACTTTGCAGGGGGGCATTTCTCATTCCTGGGTGGCGGCTACCGCAATACTTTAGGGAGTGACAGTCTCTGTAATTGTGGATATGCTTCGGTATTAAATGGTGGTTACTGGAATATAAATGATGGGAGATACGCAACTTTAGGGGGTGGATTTGGAAACAGGATTTTATGTACATCAGGAAACACTATCGCCGGCGGGATGAGAAATACTACAACCAGCGACTACTCCACCGTTGGTGGTGGTCTAGGGAATTATGCCGGCGGTGATGGGGCAACTATTGGCGGAGGTCAAAGTAACTATGTACAAGCAATGAATGGTACAATCTCCGGTGGTGGTCTTGCTGTATCAAGCGACCCAACTTCAAATAACGAAGTTTATGATAATTGGGGTACAATTGGCGGTGGTGG
>CAYPUP010000162.1:0-4331 GCA_964413795.1 uncultured Ignavibacteriales bacterium | reverse complement strand
ACCCAACTTCAAATAACGAAGTTTATGATAATTGGGGTACAATTGGCGGTGGTGGTGCAAACAAGGCTGGTTCCAATGATGGTATTGAAATCAACGACCAGTATATTACTATCGGTGGTGGTTTTAGTAACGATGCCACATCCGATTTTACAACAATTGGTGGCGGTAGTACAAATCATATTACCGGTGACTATGCTACTATAGCCGGTGGTGATACCAACGTCATTATTGGAGATCACTCCTTTATTGGAGGTGGGCAGGGCAACGAAGTAACCGCTGTATACGCTACTATTGCTGGTGGACAAAACAACCGGGCTATCTTTAATGATCATCAGTTTATTGGTGGAGGTGCTTTTAACTATACCCCTGATCCTTATGGTACAATCAGCGGTGGTTTGGATAACCAGGCTTTCACCTGGGCTACAGTTGGCGGTGGTGTCGGTAACTTCGCTCATAACGAATATACTTTCATAGGTGGTGGCAGCGGCAATCGGGCTAACGGAAATTCTGCGGCTATTAGTGGTGGTGTTAGAAATACTGCCTCAGGTGATACTTCGTTTGTTGGCGGTGGCGCTGATAACCTCGCATCTCTTTTTTCTTCCACAGTTGGTGGAGGAAGTAAAAATGCAGCCACGTCTATATATGCTACTATTGGTGGTGGTCGTGGAAATAATGCTTATGGTGCCTGGGGTACTATCGGTGGCGGTTTTGAAAACGTAGTAGGACAGGGAGACTACGCGACTGTCCCAGGTGGATATCGTAACATCGCTAATGGATCAAGCAGTTTTGCTGCCGGTAATGTGGCCAGAGCTGTTGATGCCTGTTCATTCGTCTGGGCTGATTGTTGTATCGATGCAACCGGCACCAGCGATCTTCCACTTTATTCAGCCGGAGCGAATACATGGAATGCTCGTGCTACCGGCGGATTTTATCTTTATACTTCATGTGATACCCTTTTTGACCCTACATCTCCCCCTCCTGGTGTGAATCTTCCTACTGGCGGCTCTATGTGGTTAGCAGGTTCCAGCCGGGATCTTAAAGAAAATATCACTCCGGTTAGCGGCGCCAGCCTCCTTGAAGACATTTCAAAGCTTCCTATTTATCGCTGGAACTACAAAGAACAGGACGCATCGATCCAGCATATCGGTCCGATGGCTCAGGATTTCTACGCCACTTTCAACATCGGTGATAATGATAAGACAATCGCAGCTCTTGATCCGGCTGGGATAAGTCTGGCCGCTATTCAAGAACTCTATAAAATGAATAAAGAACTCAGCAAAAAGACTGATGAAATTGATGTTCTCAAAAAACAGATTGCAGAGCTTCAGTCGGATAACAAAGAGCTTAGTGAATTAAAACAGGAACTTACTCAGCTTACTGCTTTAGTTAATGTCTTGATGGCGGACAAAAATGCTGATAAATCAAATAAAGTTGAGCTTGCTGAAAACAAATAATGGAGATGAAAATGAAAAAACTAACGACCATATTCATCGCTATTGTAATGTTTTTATTGAACGTGACTATCTCAAGCAGCTACAGTGGCGTTGCCACCGGTGAACAAATCAACTGGCAGGTTCTTTCCAGTGGCGGCGGGAAGGGAACATCAACCAATTTCATGGTTAATGGTACCCTTAGTCAGACATCGGTGGGAACCGGCCTTTCAACAAATTTTGTTCTGGGGCATGGGTTCTGGCAGGCATTTGGAGGGGGCATTCCCGGATGCTGTCTTGTTCGTGGCGATGTCGCCACACCCATTGATGGAAATGTTTTGGTTAATGATCTCGTATTTATGGTTAACTATTTATTTAAAGGGGGAGCATCGCCAGATTGTTTGGAGGCCGGTGATGTTGCGACACCCTTAGATGGAAACATACTGGTAAATGATCTTGTCTTTTTGGTCAATTACCTCTTTAAAGGTGGAGCTACCCCTTCACCCTGTTAGATTTATCACTTACAGAATGGAGACAATTGCTTACTATAGTTTTTGTCTCCTTTTTTGTGAAGGAATTCCAGATATTATTAACGCTGAAAAAATGAACAGACCACCTAAGGCTCGGTGAAATACGACCTCTTCCCCTCCCAATGTCCAGGCAAAAATAGCGGCAAAAACAGGTTCAAAGGCAAATATCAATGAGACTTTCACTGGCGATGTTATCTTCTGGGCTATCATTTGAATCAAAAAGGCCGATAGGGTTGGGAAGAGAGCTAAAAAGATAATGATCCACCCCGCCTGGTAACTATCAATTGTCAATGGAAGATCCATTACCAATCCGGTTATCAAACTCATCAAACCTATCATCAAAAATTGCTGGCAGCTTATCACGTATGGGTCAATCCCGGCTTTCATGTATTTATCGGAATAGAGAACATGAAGAGCATAAGTCACTGCCGCAATCAGAGTGAGAGAATCACCAAAATTTATATCTTCTAAACCGCCAGTGAGAATTCCCAATCCGGTCAATGATATTATTGATGCGATCACTTCCATCAAGGTTGGCTTGCGTTTGAAAATAGTGCGAAGAAATAAAGGGACAAAGGCTACAAATAAACCGGTTATAAATCCAGAATTGGACGCGGTAGTATATTTAAGTCCGACTGTCTGAGGAACATACAATAAAAAGAGAATCACTGACAGAAAAAAGGCTCTGCCTAATCCTGTAAAAATGGATTTTTTCTTATATAAAAGAAAGAGCCATAAGATGACTCCGGCTAATAAAAAACGATAAGCCACCAGCATCACCGGATCAATGGCAGAGAGAGCATCCTTGACAATAAAGAAAGTAGAACCCCAGATTGCGGCAGCATAAAACAAACCGGCATCGGCGAAATAAGTTTTATATTTTGGAATGGACTCTGTCATCCGTTTTTTGCCTTGTCTGAACTGCCTTTCTCAATTATCATTTAAAAGCTAAATATTAGACTGTCATTTATAAGAAGACTATGGTACAATAACAAGTCAATTTAATTGGCAGGACAACAATGAACGGGGAGAGTTGATGAAACAGACAGGCTTGCTGATACTTTTTATACTGCTATTAGTTAATTTATCTGCAGCAGAAACAGAATTAGATAACAATAATCAAAGATTAAAGTTAAATTTCTCGGAACGATTCCGTTATGTCACCTGGGATAATGCTATTACCCTTAATGATGAAGCCAAAGCAGGATTTTCCTTTACCCGGCACCGTACCAGCTTAATGGGACAATGGTATCCATCTGACAGTCTTGAGTTAGCTCTTAAGCTGACCAATGAATTCCGTTATTATTTTTCTCCCGATGATAGAGACTTCAATTTTAATGAAATATTCATCGATCAACTCTATTTAAAATGGAAAAACCCTCTTAACATACACGGCTCTCTGACCCTGGGAAGACAAAACATTATCTTAGGCGAGGGGTTTCTTGTTATGGATGGGGAGCCTTTGGTTGGCTCACGATCTAATTATTTTAACGCCGCCCGTTTTGACTGGCATATCAAAGAAGATAAAGAGTTGACCCTCTTTTATCTATATCAACCTGAATATGATAACATCATCCCTATAATCAATGATCGAAATACTCTTTTAATTGAAAAACCTGAAGAGAGTTTTGGAATATATTATAAAATTTTTAAGAAAAACCTAAAATATGAAGTTTACTATATCAGAAAAAATATCAAAAAGACTGATACCAACCCATCCCTTTATGAAAGAAATACGATCGGTTTGAGATTTAACGATCATAGCCCGGAAATTAACCCCCTCACCTGTAAATTCGAAACGGCATATCAGTTCGGAAAATCAAATGATAACAATATTTCTGCTGCCGGGGGATATTTTGAAGTAATTCGTAATAACAACTGGACTCAAAAATACCTGCCAAAAAATATTTCTGTTGGTATTATCTATTTAAGTAAAAATTGGGATCCTCTGTTCAGCCGCTGGCCCAAATGGAGTGAATCATATATCTATACTCAAATAAAAGAGAGTAAAGTCGCCTACTGGAGCAATCTGGTTGCTATTACTTCAGGCATGGACTTTATTTTTGACAAAAACATATCATTCACCTTTGATTATTTACACCTTATAGCAGCTAAAACTGTAGATTTAAAGTGGCCCTTCATTAATAGTCATGAAAATACCAGAGGAAACTTATTTATCAGCAAACTTGATTACAAAATAAATAAATATTTTACCGGTCATTTACTCTGGGAATATTTTAACCCGGGCGATTTTTATTTTTCAGAGGCGGATAGTTATAACTGGTTTCGCTTTGAGTTGATGTATAAAATTTAAACCTCATTCCAAGCTTGAGGACGTTTTATAAAAAGCTATATATTTTATTAAAGTATA
>CAYPUP010000161.1:0-5714 GCA_964413795.1 uncultured Ignavibacteriales bacterium | reverse complement strand
GTTTGCTATCGAACTTGCCATTTATTTTGGCGGATCCGAAAACGGATCCACCCTACTTATTTGTTTGAACAACCCCCCTCATATTTTGTTTATTTAAATATATGTATTGAAGATTACAACAAGGAGAATATATGAAAGCCAAACCCGGTGTTAAAGTTGCCGTATTAGGAGCAACACCCAAAGAGGATCGTTATTCGTTTAAAGCCGTTCGCTTATTAAAACAAAAAGGATTCCAACCAATACCTGTTCATCCGGCTGGACACACGGTTGACGGTATTAAAGGATTAAAATCTCTAAACGATATTGCAGATCCCATTGACACTGTCACTGTCTATGTCGGTTCCAAAATATCTGATGACGAAATGGACAATATCATAAAATTAAATCCTCGCCGAGTTGTCTTCAATCCCGGTGCAGAAAACAGTGCCCTCGGCACATTTTTGGAGGGAGAAGGGATTGAGGTTGTCGAAAATTGTACCTTGGTGATGTTGAAATCGGGGATATTTTAATATTATTGTCGCAACCACAGGGGTTTCAATTTAATAAGCTTCTTTTAGCCAACTAATTGACAACAAACCTTCAAATCCGTAAACTCCCCTTATGGTCGATTATGATAAAACATTTCTCGGAATTGATTACGGTGAGCGAAGAATAGGACTCGCCAAAAGTGATCCCACCGGGTTGATTGCCTCGGCGTTAAAAACCTTAGAGGTCTCATCAATAGAGAATGCAGTTGCACAAATCAAAATAGAGATTGATGAGTACGAACCCAATGGCATCGTTGTCGGTTATCCGTTGCTCCCCTCCGGTGACAGAAGCGAAAAATGCGATGTTGTAGATGCTTTTATTGAGCAGCTCAAAAAAATTTATTCCGGTCCAATCCATAAAGAAGATGAAATATATTCATCGGGCGAGGCGGAAAAAGTTATCCATGCTCACGGAAAAAGATTGGGCAAAGATAAAAAAAGAATCGATCGTCTGGCGGCGGTAATTATTTTACAGCGCTTTCTCGACGACAATCGTACAAGTTAAGATATGGTAAAAAAAATTCTATTAATACTTATTGCAATAGTAGTGATCGTAGCAGCCTACGGTTACCGGAGTTACAAGCATAAGGTTAATTTGGGTGATGAAGTTGCAGCCATAATTATTAATCCGAATGATAGTTTTTCCAAAGTTGCCGATTCACTAACTGCCAAAGGTGTGGTTGACTCAAAATTCTTCTTGAAATTAGCAGCAAAGTATAAAGGTATTGATAAGAAGCTGATTCCCGGAAGATATGATTTCACCGGAGAAAATTCCTGCAAATCAGTATTAAGTCGTCTTGAAAAAGCCGATTTTTTCCGAATAAAAGTGACCATCCCCGAAGGTTCGACTATCTGGGATGTATCAAGTCTTCTCCAATCAAAATTAAATTTAGACTCAGCTTCATTTGTAAACCTAAATCATAATGATGAGCTTCTTCATGACCTGAATATTCCTTGTCTTGAAGGTTATCTCTTCCCGGAGACTTATCATTTCCAATGGGGGCTATCGGAGATTGATGCTGTAAAAGCGATGGTTCACCAGTTTCACCAGCAAATAGATACGCTCTGGCCGGATTCATTCTACAATAACTTGACCAAGCCTGAGATGGTTATAATGGCTTCCATAATTGAAGCTGAAGCCAGAATTGATTCTGAGCGGGTAATAGTCTCTTCGGTTTATCATAACCGGATAAAGTCAAATATGAAACTTGATGCTGACCCAACCGTTATCTATGGACTGGGTGGGTTTGCACGTCATTTGTATAAAAAAGATTTGCTGATAGAGACTCCTTACAATACCTATCTTCACAAAGGCTTGCCTCCAACCCCGATTAATTCCCCCGGACTGGCGGCAGTTAAAGCGGCTCTGAATCCGGCAGAAACAGATTATTTTTTCTTTGTAGCGGATAACAATGGGGGGCATTATTTTTCAAAATCCAACGCCGAACACAACCGGGCTATAAAACGAATCAGATCTGAATCCAAATCAAATTAATAATTATAAAAGTGCGTAGCAGACGCCCTCGTGTGCCGCCCACAAACGAAATAATAATGAATGTAGGGACAGGCCCCTGTGCCTGTCCATATGAAGGACAACCACAGGGGGTTGTCTCTACAAAAAGATATTTTAATTATTAAATTATTGGTAAAATTGTAGAAGGGCACAGTATGCTGTGCCCCTACGAAAAGATGCTGCATTTTAAATAGGCAGATTATGCCTGCTATAATTGCGTAATCAAACTATGAATTTCAGTAGCGAACTTTTCGGCTCTGTTTCTGAATTTGCCTTCTTCAAATACTGCAAAAGCAATCGGTTCTTCGGAGCTGTAGGCAAGAATACCGACAACTTTTCCTTCGGCTTTTAAGGGAAGAACCATAAATGAACGGGAATTATCATCAAGCAGAAGCTTGCGCTCGAAAAAATTCCCACTGAAGGAACTGCAGAAATCCTCGGTGTAAACAGAGCCCTCTTCGGCGACCTTCTCAAATAGTGAAGATTTGCCCGGAAGAGTGACCCTCAAACCATCTCGTAATACACCGTTATTCCACGTAGAGATAGCCGCAAATTCGTGAGTATCCTGCATCCGAATAACCAGAACACCTTTATTTATCTCAATCTCATTGTTAAGTTCATCGGTAAGGTTTGAAAAAGACCGGGTAATATCGATTGCTCTATTTTCAGGGGCATTAATTCCAATTGTCGACTCAATGGAATTATCCTGATTCATATTAGAATTATTTCTATTTTTCCTGTTGAACAAACCCATTATATCCTCAATTCACTGTTGATTCGGGTTTCAGGTCGTATTTTTTAACTTTGCGCCAGAGAGTTGTTCTTCCAATCCCCAATTCCTGGGCGGTTTGAGTATAGTTCCAGTTGTTTTCGATCAGGGCATTCTGGATTAGTGATTTCTGGCTTTCATCAAGACGAGCCACCGATTTGGTTTCTATTATTCTTTGTGATAGACGATTCATCTTCTGGTCAAAGCCGATAAAAACAATATTATCCATCTCAAGGGAGTCGTTGTTGCACAATGCTGCCGCTCGACTTAAAGTATTTTCCAGTTCGCGGACATTACCCGGCCAGTCATGCTGAAGCAGGATATCAACTGCTATTCTGGAAATAGACAGAGATTTACGATGGCTGTCAGCAGCAATTTTTCTCAGGAAATATTCTGTCAGAATTTCTATATCTTCGGCTCGCTGGGAAAGAGTCGGGACATTAATTACAATGGTACCGATACGATCCAGAAGATCGCGGCGGAATACTTTGGTGGATATCATTTCCTCAAGATTTTTTGTAGTAGTGCTGATAAACCTGATATCCATTTTTTTCGTACCGTTATTGGTATAGATCGAGAAATCTTTAAAAAATGAAATAAGCTTTTCCTGGGTAGTCATAGGGAGAGAATCGATGTTCTTTAGCAATAACGTCCCCTTATGAGCCTGCTCCAATAAGCAGACTTCAGAATTGGATGTTATGTCAGAGCCGAAAAGCTGGTTTTCAAGAAGATCACCCGGCAAAGCGGAACAATCGATAATAACCAGTTTTTGTCTGCTAAAATGGGAGTGATGATGAATTACCCGGGCAATCAGTTCTTTGCCGGTTCCGGAATTGCCGGTTATCAGGGTGGGAATATCGGTCGGGGCGATTCCTTTGATTGTCTCTTTTAAGGTTATAATTTTTTTCGAAATGCCAACAATATTATCAAAGCTGTACTGCATTGCTACCTGCTGGCGAAGCAAACTGCGCTCATATTTGTAGGTACGGTATTCGAATGCTTTTTGAATGTGGTGATTTAATCCCTCTTTGGAGATAGGAGGATAAAGAGTATCGAATAAACCATCTTCGCAGACAGCGTCCGTTTTATTTGCTTCATCGTTAATGGCAATAATTTCCGTAAAGGGAGAAAGATTACGGATTTGTTTTACAATCTCAGTTGCTGCAGGCAGGCTTTTATTTATTGAAACTACTGCGACATGAATTTCTTTCATCTTTAGCAGTTCCGTTGCCTGAGCCATAGTGGAACAACGGAGCCGATTGTATGACTTGCTTTTATTTATTACTGACAGAGTACTCTGCTCTGATTGCTCCAGATCAAGAAAGAGGACATTGATATTATCATTGATGTTATTCATAGTTAGCTTTCTCCCGGTAGTTGACGGCAATGCTGGTGTCAATACTGTTATTATTGGCATTAAAATCGTGCTTTAAAGATACATCTAATTTTTCAGCGAGGCTTTCTGTGTCGCTAAGGTCAATATTACCTATATGGGTTGAATTAGTCTTCCGTTGAATTTTGGTGGAGATTGTTATTATTACCTTACCCATTTCCTTTTGGTTAAATATTTTAACCGTTGTGCGGCCATTGTTTTGAGATGCTTTGGTATGGCTTCCCAGGATCGAGTAAATCAAACTCATGTATGATTTATCCGGAGCGGTTATAAAAGGGAGTTTGGAATCGGTTTGAAGTTCGATAAAGCCTTTATAATTCTTTCTGGTTGTAAAACAATCAATGGCGTTTTCAGCTTCGTACTGTAAGTTGGTTTCTTTTTGTTCAAGTTCATCAAATGCCGCAACCAGATTCTGCAGTTTTAACCGTCGATCCACGTCCTGGATTTCATCGAGGATTACCCCAATCAGTTTTTTTGATTCGGGTGTCTTGGAGTCGGCTTCCAGAATACTGGCTGCCGTTACAATAGTTGATATCGGTCCGCGCATTCCGGCATCGCCCTCTTCGAATACTTTTCTGACAGTTGTTACCTGTCCTTTTTGAGAAGGGACAATCTTTACAATAGAGAAACTCATATCAGCTGATGAGATATTTTCAATGTTCATTTTGTAATGGGGGATCATTGATTTCATTTTAGCTGAAGTACTGCTGAATTCGGCTCCGGCCAGGTCTCTGACATTCGATGACAAAAGAGATCCGGCAGCGTTGTTAGCATGAACAATATAACCAGAAGCTCGGTTGACGATAATTATCGGATTTTCAACTTCTAGTTTTTCTTCAAGGACATATGCTGCTTGCATTGCCGGTTTGACGGATTTTCTGAATAGCTCAACGAGCTGATGGAAGCGGTAGTCCTTTTCTTCTTTCTCGGAAATAAGGTCGGGGCCGAACTGCCCTAGTATCAGGTTCTCACCATCGATTGAATCTATTGAGGCGGTTCTGATCCGGTAGATCCTGTTTTCCGCCGAATTCCTGGCCGCATATTTTTGAGAGAAGACGGCCTCGTCTTTGCTATTGCAGCAGGACTGAATTGTCTCGGCTGGGAAAAGCTCGAGCTCTTCGGGATGAAAATATTTATCTCCTTTAATAAGGAAGACCAGGTCATTTTCTGTTGCGAGATTATCCAAAAAATCTTTTTCATTACCCGTCAACCAGTTGTGCAGCCTGAGATTCAGCAACAGAGAAGAGGCTGCCGCCATAATCCCTTTGCTGGAGATTATATTTTCTTTTTTAAGGTCAAAGGGTATTGGCTCGGGTTCATCCTCAAAATTTGTTTGAGAATTGATTACAACTTCCGGATTTACTATCCGTTTTGATATAAAGAATTCATCCGTGATATCTTTGTTTCGGATTGAATCTTTTTCCAACTGTTTCGTTTCCATATTTACACCTTGTTTCAATTTGGGACACCTACAATAGATATCGGCCTTCAGGATTGGGACTTTAGGGTTAA
>CAYPUP010000160.1:3627-5745 GCA_964413795.1 uncultured Ignavibacteriales bacterium | reverse complement strand
ATATTGCCTATTAACATCCCCAGAACCAGTTCGCCCAAAACCGCCGGAGCCTTTATCCTTTCAAACAAATCACCGCCAAGTTTGGCAGCCAGAAGAATGATTATAAGCTGCAGGAGAACATCAAGAACCGGTCCGCCATGGCCGCCCTCTTCAGAAGCGTAAGCAAAAGCATAATTGTATATTAGATATGCGCCAATAATTATGGCAAATCGAAAAAAACGTTTAGAGTCTAATAGTCTCACAGTCTCTCCCGGTTAAATGATTCAAAACTATGGAGTTCCAAAATATCTCTTAACTCTTTCAATGTCTAAACAGGCAGAAAAGTATCTATTTTTTAAGACTTTTTCAAGTATTTTGTATGTTAGTCTCCTATTTATTAATAATTCTATCTCTTTTGTCAGATTATCTAAATCCTTGTAAATGTACTACTTCAGATATTACTCAAATCTGTCGAAATAGTAATTATAGAGTGTGAATAAATATTAATTTTGTAAATATATGGGCTAACCGTTTATGTTCATCTTTATCGGTGCAATAATTGTAATTGGCGGTGTTTTAACCGGCTATATTCTTGAAGGTGGGCATATTTTAGCCCTGAACCAACCCCTGGAAGTTGTCATTATTGGCGGGGCTGCATTTGGGGCATTATTGATCTCTACTCCACTAACAGTTATAAAAGGTATCATTGGTCAAATAAAAGGAGTTCTAGGCGGAGGTCTGAAAAAGAATGATTATTTAGAGCTCCTTGTCATGATGTTTGAAATGTTCAACATCGCTCGAAAGGATGGCCTTATTGGATTGGAGTCCCATGTTGAGCATCCCGAAGAGAGTGAAATTCTCCAAAAATACCCAAAATTTCTGAAAGATCATCATGCCGTAGCTTTTTTTGCTGACACTATGCGAGTCATTATCTCAGGGGCTGTCCAGCCACATGATCTTGATGATTTGATGGATGATGATATTGAAGCTATCCATGAAGAAGAAGCGCGCCCTTCTGATGCCCTAAGTGCAATAGCTGATGCCTTGCCTGGTCTTGGTATTGTCGCGGCTGTTCTCGGCGTAGTTATTACTATGGCTGCTATTGATGGTCCTCCATCTGAGATCGGACATAAAGTTGGTGCGGCACTTGTCGGAACATTCTTAGGGATTCTTGGCTCATATGGTTTTGTTGGACCATTAGCCGCCAGTTTAAAACACCGGCTCAATGATTCTAAACAGTATCTAACCTGTATGAAGCATGCTCTGCTTTCATTCCATAAAGGTGTGGCCGGGGTGATTGCTGTCGAGTTTGCTCGCCGGAGCCTCTATATGGAAGTCCGTCCCGGATTTACCGAACTTGAAGATGCCTGTAACGCTACCAAGAAACAATAATTATTATGTCAGACGAATCACAACGCCCAATAATAATAAAAAAGGTGAAGGGTGTCCATGGCGGTCATCACGGCGGAGCCTGGAAAGTTGCCTTTGCAGATTTTATGACGGCGATGATGGCCTTTTTTCTGGTTATGTGGTTAGTGGGACAGAAACCTGAGGTAAGGGAATCAGTTGCAGGATATTTCAGGGACCCGGGTAAATTTCAGACGGAAGGAAGCTCCGGATTTATGAAAGGTACTACGGGAGTAATTCCTAACCAGAAGGAATCAATTGGCAATAAGAAAGCCGATCCATCCAAAGAAGCTTCAGGACCGACTGATCTGGAAATGAAAAGATTAAATGAGGCCGCCCTGACAATAGTATCGGAACTTGAAAAATTAAGAGAATTTGATCAGTTAAAAAAGAATATAAAAGTACAGATGACCTCCGAAGGTCTTCGGATCATACTCAATGAATCAGAAAATTCTCCCGCTTTTTTTGAACCCAGTTCAGCCAAACTGCTCCAGAAAAGTGCTGTAATATTGATGACTATTGCCCGGCAATTGGGGACCATTAAAAACCGTCTTGTTATCGAGGGTCATACAGATGCCTCATATGCGGGAAATTCAGATTATACCAACTGGGAGCTTTCCACCGACCGAGCCAACTCTGCCCGCCAGCTTCTGGAAGTATCCGGATTATATGAAGGCCAGGTTCGAGAAGTCCGCGGGTTTGCCGATCAGTTCCCGATGATAACCGAAAATC
>CAYPUP010000160.1:0-3617 GCA_964413795.1 uncultured Ignavibacteriales bacterium | reverse complement strand
GAAAATCCAAATGATCCTCGTAATCGCCGTGTCACTATTGTCGTACTTTATCATGCTCGTGAAAGTGCTTATGATCAAATGGAGGTTGGAGCTAATTTGCTTCAAGATGCAACTTCCGGTTAATTTTTGATGGATTGTTTTTAATAAATTGCCTATATTTGGTGTACATAAAAAAAGCAACTACCCCGGTCATTTTGTGATCTGGGGGTTTTTGTGTTTTTTGGCTGAAATATAAGAATTGGTAATTTAGGTAAAGGAATTATCTATGCCGCTTGAGACAACAAAATCATCATCAATCTTAGCCTCAATCCATAGCCAATGGCTGCAATATCAGCCTTTAATTGAATTATGTAATAATCTTAACGATGATACAATATCTCATAATGCTGTAACCGGTCTTGCTGGATCAAGCGGGTCATTCCTGATTAAAGCTGTTTTGCAAAATAGCGATAAACCGATATTGATTGTCACCAAAGATACTTCATCAGCCAATGATCTTTATGATGATCTTTCAGTACTTTTAGGGTCGGATAAAGTTGGCCATTTCCCTGCCCGACAGATTTTACCCTACGATTTTAAAGCTCCCCAGGGAGAAATTATGGGACAGCGGATTTCGACTCTGGCTGGATTACTGGATAAGTCTTTATCGGTGGTTGTATGTTCGGTCAGATCCATTCTTGAACCGACAATTACAAAAGAGCTGCTTTCATCCAATCGGATTAACCTTGAGTCTGGCAGCGAGACAGAACTTGATAATCTGGTCGAACAGCTGCTCACGATGGGCTTTCGAAGGGTTCCGGTTGTTGAGGAAGTGGGTGATTTTGCGGTCAGGGGAGGTTTGATTGATTTCTTCTCGCCCGGTTCGGAGGCTCCGGTCAGAGTAGAATTCTTTGGGGACGAAGTTGACACAATCAGGCTATTTAATGTCTCCGATCAGCGAACGATTAAAAAGACAAATAAAATTTCATTACTCCCCAAACGTGAAATTCCAATCACACAGGAGAGTCTCGAAGAATATCTGAATAATCTATCCGAAAGGGATGCGGATTATATTCGGAGTCGTTATCTCAATGATCCCGAACTCCCCGGACTTGAATGGCTTTCCATATTATTTGGCATCAGCCAGGGGAGGTTGATCGATTATATAGATAAAAAGTCCATTATCTTTTTTGACAGTGAAGATATTCTCTATGAGGAAGCCGGTCATATTATAGATGAGGGTAAAACTCTGTATGCCCGTCTGAAAGATCGATTGGATAAACTTCCCGATCCGGAATTATATTATCAAAATCCAGAGACTCTTTTTCAATTACTAAAAAATTATCATCAGGTTGATAATGTCCCTTTCCGAGGGGGAAGATCAGGAGTAATTGATTTTGGCTGCAAGCCGCATCCTGCATTTGGATCAAGATTGGACCTGCTGACTGATACAACTAAAGAATATGAAAATATCGGTATGACCTATTTTATCGCTACTGATACCGAGGCTCAGGCTGATCGGCTAAGTGAGTTGATTGGTGAAAGAGTCGGAGAGGAGAATAAGCCGAAAATTGAAGCAGCCAATCTCAAAGGTGGATTTGTCTGACAGGCTGGACGGTTTGCGGTGCTTACCGATCATGAGATTTTCAGCCGTTATCATCGGCGGGTCAGAAAGAAAAAATTCCGGGAGGGAGTGGCGATCTCCGATTATTCCAGTCTGACGCGCGGAGATTTTGTCGTTCACACCGAGCATGGTATTGCAAAATATCTCGGATTGGAAACAATCGTTGTCGATGAAAGGCATCGTGACTGCTTGCTATTGGAATATGCCGAAAAAGATCGTTTGTACGTTCCTATCGAAGAATTCAACCGCGTCTCAAAATACTCTGGCAAAGATTCCGATCCGGTTCTCACTCATTTAGGGGGAGCAGGCTGGGAAAAGCTCAAAGCGAAAACCAAAAAAGCGGTCATCGATATGGCCGAGGATTTATTGAAATTATATGCTGAGCGCAAAACAAGAGCTGGGTTTTCATTTGGAGAAGATACTGTCTGGCTGCGCCAGCTTGAATCGTCTTTCCCCTATCAGGAGACTCCTGATCAGGCAAAAGCCATTATCGATGTTAAAAATGATATGAAAACGGATCAGCCAATGGATCGTCTTATCTGCGGTGATGTCGGCTATGGGAAGACCGAGGTTGCTATTCGAGCCGCCTTCAAAGCAATTGAACGGGGCAAGCAGGTCGCGGTTTTAGTTCCTACAACAATTCTGGCGCAGCAGCATTTTCAGACTTTTTCAGAGCGGTTGGCTGATTTCCCGGTCCGGGTTGAAATGTTATCGCGCTTCAAATCCCGCAAACAGCAATTGGAAATTGTTGAAGATCTTGGGGCGGGTAAGGTTGAACTGGTAATCGGAACACACAGGCTCCTTTCGAAAGATATTTATATCCCGGAACTGGGTTTGCTGGTGATCGATGAAGAGCATCGCTTTGGCGTAAAAAACAAAGAAAAGCTTCGGCAATTAAAAACCAATGTCGATACCCTTTCCATGTCGGCTACACCGATACCAAGAACTCTGCAGATGTCTATGATCGGCGTCAGGGATATGAGTGTTATTACCACCTCTCCAAAAGATCGTCTGCCTATTATTACTGAAGTGGCTGAATTTGATGCAGCAATAATATCGACTACGATTTTACGGGAAATTAACCGAGGTGGTCAGGTCTTTTTTGTGCATAACCGGGTTCAGACAATTGATGCCATGTATGATTACCTTAAAAAAATAGTACCCCAGGCTGAGATTGCCATTGCTCATGGACAGATGCATGAAAGATCGCTTGAAGGGGTCATGCTGGCTTTTCTGGCGAAAAGATATAATGTTCTTCTATGCACTTCGATTATTGAATCAGGATTGGATATTCCCAACGCCAATACAATAATTATTAACCGAGCGGATCGGTTTGGTTTGGCTCAGCTCTATCAAATGCGGGGGAGAGTCGGGCGAAGCGCTGCCCGTGCCTATGCCTATCTGTTAAGTCCGCCGATGCGCAAATTAAGACCGGATGCAATCAAAAGGCTCCGAGCCCTTGAGGCTCATTCTGATCTGGGATCAGGATTTGCTCTGGCGATGCGGGATCTTGAAATTCGCGGTGCCGGGACAATTCTGGGGGCGAGACAATCCGGTTTTATCGAAGAGATCGGTTATGATATGTACAACCGTCTGCTGGAAGAGGCTGTTGCTGATTTGAAGGGGCAAAAGTCACAAGTTCTGCCGGAAGTAAAACTGGATTTGGATGTGGAGTTATTTCTCAGTGATAAATATGTCAATAACCGCCAGCAGAAAGTGGATATATACCGGCGTCTCGCAGATTGTAAAAATATCGATGCGGTTGAAAAAATCCGCGATGAAATAACCGATCGTTTTGGATCGATGCCGCAATCGGCGGTTCATCTTTTTGATGCGACTGCCGCCAAGGTAATGTCGACGATTGCGGGTATCAAAAAACTCAAACTTAAAAGCGGAAGAGCCAATCTCTTTTTTGATGATAATGTTCAGTTGACCCGACCGATGGTGGAATCTCTTCGCAAAGCGACCGACTGCCCGATGGAATTTTCCCTTAGCGGCAATGCCCAGGTGATGA
>CAYPUP010000159.1:0-5751 GCA_964413795.1 uncultured Ignavibacteriales bacterium | reverse complement strand
TTTTCAAAGGACTATTTGTTTTTTAACACACTTTTTCAAAGGACTTTGGTTTTTTTTAACCTACTTTTTCAAAGAAGTATTGTTTTTAAAATAGACCCGTACTCTTATTTCCATATACTGCAGGAAACTTTTTTGTAATCAAAAAAAAAAGCTACCCCAATCGTAGGAGTAGCTTTTTCAAACTTATCAATAGTTACTATTTAGCCTGCCATGAATAAGAAGGCTGCGGAGTGGTAAACTTTAGTTTAAAAGTAATGGTACCTCCATCAGGAATTGGAATATCAGCTCCACCTTGGATTAAATATCCGTCATCAGGATCATTTGCTCCCAAATTAATTGTCCATTCGTCATTGGCCCTAAATTTAAACCTTTGATCAGCAGCAGCAGGGATATTTTCAACAGTTACTGAAAGTTCTTGCAACTCTGGGTAATAGATCAAATCAATATCAGACGACCATTCGAGCCACTGTCCAATTACACCCCAATTTTGAACACCTTCACCATAATTCCAGGTGAGATCATTTGTGTTTATTTCGAGTTGATAACCACCTGCTTCAGGCACCTCAAGGTTTCCTGCTGTTGGGTCAATGTTCAAAGAACCCGGAGTTGCTCCAGCACCATAATTTGTTCCATTCCAGTCAGGTTGATTTGTAAATTTAAACTCAAGTGAACCTCCTTCAGGGAAGAATACATATCCATTGTAAATACCATCTCCATCAAAGTCGAATACTTGAGGAGCTGTACCAGGAGACCACCCCTGATATCCACCTGGAACATAAAGAAATGGATAGCCAACTACAGCAGGAATGTAAGGGGTTACCAATACAGGAGCTATATCGCTGAGTGCATCAATGTAACTTGAAACATTATTGGCGTTTACATTGGCTTTTACACGAAAACCAATTGTCAATATTGTATCCGGATTAAAATCATCTCCAATTTCGTCAAGGATATTTTTATTTAAGCTTGCATATGTAATTGATGCAATTTTCTCTGATGAAGTAATGACATCTATCGACTCACCCCAATGAGTACCTACAGAGTCAACCTCCATAAAAACGAGTTGAAGCGTGTAAAGAGGAAAAGGCAAATTTGTCATTTCATATACCACTTCTGACCATTCGAAATTGGTGAGGACCACATCTGCAGAATCTTCGACCAATACAAAATGAGTATCAGACGCCGGAGCTTTAATCCATGCTGGATTCACGGTAGCCGTAATATCCAGTACAGGCGTTTTGTCATCTTTTTTACAGCCAGTAAACACTACTGATACGGCTAGAAAGAGCACAATAATATTTAATATTTTTTTCATCTTTATATCCTATTTTTAATTAATAACCGGGATTCTGCTTAACATTAGGATTAGACCTAATCTCTGAGTCAGGAATCGGGAAAATATCGTATTTCGAATCAGTTGACTGACCTTGTTTTACATTACCTTTCCACTGCCATACATAACCAGACTGACTAAACATGCCATATCTGATTAAGTCGGTACGTCTATGACATTCCCAACCTAATTCACGGGCACGTTCATCCAAAATTAAGTCCAATGTCATTTCAGCTTCACTGACTGTGGAAACTCCGGCACGTGTGCGAAGATCATTAATGTAGGTGATAGCCTGCCCTGTGCTTCCTCCGGCTCCACCTCTCAAAACTGCTTCAGCATACATGAGGTATACATCTGCTAAACGGAACATGGGGAAATCAGTATCACACATGTTTCCATCAGATCCGTTTATTGTATCACCATTGACAATAGAATGGTTCACAAATTTTGGATAAGCATAACCATCAGCAAATATATTGATATCATTAATAGTCAGATTTTGACCATCAGTAAAGAAGGTGGCGCGTTTATCATTTACAGTATCAAATTTCTCGACAAATTGAGGGGTAACCCGCGTACCACCCCAACCACCATTGTCGCCGGGTACACCATAATCGGTTTTATCCATTTTACCACCAATTGAAGCATTTATGATAAAGGTGGTGCCACCATTGGTTCTTTCGTGAATGCCATCAAAACGGATGGGGAAAATAATCTCCTGCATGGTGGATTCATCCTGATCGTTATTAGCCCAGAAAAGTTGACGCCATGTTGGAGCCAATGCATAACTCGAACCAACGATCATATTTTCGTAGGTTAAACATTCGGTATACTTGGGTTGACCAATATAAACTTCAGCATTAAGATAAAGCTTTGCAAGCAAAGTCCAGGCTGCAACTTGATCGACACGACCATACTCATTGGTTCGCGAAGCCATCATTTGTGGAGCAATATCAAGAAGCTCTGATTCAATAAAATTAAACATCTCCTGCGCAGTAACTCTTGGTGGAAAGTAACCTGCCTCACCAATAGGATCATCTTCAGTGACCAAAATGGTTCCTCCAAACAAGTCCAAACCATGCCAGTATGACAATGCTCTCAGAAAACGAGCTTCAAGCCGGTACTGCGCAATTTTAGTTTTCCATTCATCACTTATTCCACGGTCGTTCAACCTACCTTCTTCTGACTGCCGTAAAAACTCATTAACCAAAGTGGCTTGATAAACAATACGTGCATACATAGCAGCAATAAACACATCACTGCTTCCCCATTGTTGATAATGAAAATCCTTGATAGTTTGATCTTCCCAGCCAATTACAGCTTCATCCGTCGATAATTCCTGATGATACCAATATTGACGTAAATAGGGACTAAAACCGCCATCGATACCAGAAATGTCTCCCTGGCCGTCGCCATCATTACCGCCGAGTGCCAATCCTGAATAGCATTTAGCCAAAAACTGAGTGTAAGCATTCGGATTTTTAAATATAATCTCGGAAGTTTCCGAGTCAGGGTCAATTGGAATTGTGTCCAAATCTTTGACACATGCATTAAAAAAGCTGCCTAAAATTATAAATGCCAGTATATATAATATTTTTTTCATTTGATTATCCTTTTAAAATTAAAACTGAAGATTTACACCAAATACCCATACACGTGAACGTGGATACAAGTTATTGTCGATACCGCCAAATACCTCAGGATCTAACCCGTCGTAATTCGTTATAACAAATGCATTGTTGCATGTTGCAGACAAACGAATGTGTAAGGAGTTTTTTAACAAATTCTCAAAGGTATAGCTTAAGGTGATGTCATCCATACGGAAAAATGAAGCTTCCTGAATAAAGTAATCAGAGTGATACTGGGGAATAGCAAAATTGATTTCAGCAGTAGAGGATAAGACATTACCGGCATAAGGTCCTTCATCTCGATACAATCTGTCATAGGTTGCTAATTCCGATTGTGCATTGTTATATATATAATTACCAAAATTAGCCCTACCGGAAAAATAGAAGGCCCACTTTTTGTAATTAAATGTATTGCTGATTCCAAAAAACAAGGGAGCATTTGGATTTTCGTGGACATACTTATCACTACTATTTATGATTCCATCACCATTACGGTCTACATAAAGTCCCTGGATTGGGTTTCCGTTGTCGTCATACACTTGCTCATAAACATAAAATGATGAAGCAGATTCTCCTACTTTATGAACACGAATTAAATTACCTACACCTCCGGAAATATTGCTAGAAGCATCATCAATGCTTGCTCCTTCGTAAAGCATTGTAATTTCATTCTTGTTATAAGTGGTATTGAATCCCATCTCCCAATACATGTCTTCATTGGAAATAATACGTCCATTTACAGAAAACTCAACTCCTTTGTTCTCAAGGTCGCCGATATTCTGGTCAAGATTATTAACAAAATTGGTTCCTGCAGGTACAGGTGCATTTGTTAACAGATCCGTTGTTTTCCTGTTGTAATACTCAATAGAACCATACAGCCGATCATTAAAAAAGGCATAATCAATACCAACATTCATGGTAGTGGTAGTTTCCCATTTCAGGTTTGGATTGTACCCATCTGGCCTGATAATGGTATCGTAAACATTACCAAACGGATACAATGAGTTTTGTGTTCCAGAGGTATATCCACCTTGATATCCATAATAACTACCCACAGCCTGCTGGCCGGTTTTCCCCCAACCGACACGAAGTTTTAATTGAGATAATACTTTTGAATCACGCAGAAACCCTTCTTCGTTTATCTTCCAGGCTAATCCAACCGAGGGAAATAATCCCCACCGATTATTTTCCGAGAAACGAGATGACCCATCCTGACGTACTGTTGCTGTTAATAAATACTTGTCTTGGAAGCTATAGTTTAAACGTCCAAAAAAAGAAATAAGAAATAATTCGCCCCTATCAATACCTGCAACATGATTAAGGTATTGGCCTGTTGAATCACCGGTTTCCGGATCAATAATAACAGGAATGTTGTTATTATCCCAAGTATTTTCATACCAAAAATGTTGCCAGGAATAACCAGCCATAGCATCAAAGGTGCTGGCGATGGATGGTACTTCTTTTTTGTAATTCAGGTAAAAATCCAACAGATCATTTTTATTTTTACCCGTGTAACTATTGTTCTCTCCACCACCTCTTACTCCATCATAGGACCAGGCTGCGTAATTTGGAACATAAACTGTACCATCATTATCAGAGTGATCCATAGCAAGATTTAAATTAGCATGCAATTCAGGAATAAAATGGAATTTATAGTCAGCCTGGAAGTTCCCATAAATCCGATTGGCATTTGACTTATCAGTTCTTTGCTCAAGCAACGCTACCGGGTTATTTGTCGCCATAGAATTTAATCCTCCGCCATTGCCTAACCATGCATAATATCCACCCCACGAACCATCATTACTAGTTACAGGTTTAGTTGGATCCATTTGAGCGGCAGCCCCAATTGCACCTGAATTTGAGAATCGATTCTTTATGAAGGTTCCATTTGCATTAATATTAAACCTGAGATGATCTTTTAAGAGGGTGGGATTCAAAGCTATGCTAAGAGTTGTACGATTAAATTCTGATGTTTTGATGGTTCCATCCTGATCAGTATATCCCAATGACACGCGGTATGGCATCCATTTAACAGCACCGGTCGCCGAAATGGCATGATCCATTGCTAAAGCACTTTGATAAATCTGATCTTGCCAATCAGTGTTATAAATTACATGAGTGGAGGTAGAGTCATGATTATTTCCCGCCACTTGATGACCATCCTGATCGTACCATACACCCAGCATTTGAGTGTAATTTGGATTTTTCTCTGTAAATAATTTTACATATTCATCTGAATTTAAAACGCTTAATGGTTTAGGCTTTTCGTAGAATGAGAGTTTACCCTGGTACTCCAATTTTAGTGGTGACCCAACTTTTCCTTTTTTAGTTGTAATTAGAATAACTCCATTCGATGCACGCGAACCATAGATAGCGGTAGCAGATGCATCTTTTAGTACTGTAAAACTCTCTATATCAGATGGATTCAGTGCATTTAAAGCACTACGTGAGCCTGACCCTCCTTCACCAGAAGTTATCACTCCATCAATGACAACCAATGGATCATTACTTGCATTCAATGAGGATCCTCCCCTGATACGAATAGTTGAGGCAGCTCCCGGCTCACCACTATTGGAGGTGATTTGAACACCCGCTACCTTACCTGTAATCAACCCGATAGGATTGGTAATGGCGCCTTTATTAAAATCGCCGGTAGTAACTACAGAAACAGAACCGGTTGCATCACTTTTTTTCACTATTCCATAACCAATAACTACCACACCCTGAAGCGATTGAGCGGATAATTGCAAGGCTATGTTAACGGTGGTATTGGGTTGAACTGTAACGGAT
>CAYPUP010000158.1:0-5754 GCA_964413795.1 uncultured Ignavibacteriales bacterium | reverse complement strand
GCAGCAAACTTTTCTCTCTGAGGCAGATCAGATGTATGAATTGACATATCACTCAACAGACCGGCTTTTTCATTGATTATAGCCAGAGGATTATTTATTTCATGAGCAACACCTGCAGCCATACGTCCGATTGTTGCCATTTTATTGGTATATTCAATATTATGAAACATTAAAGTTCGTTTTTTATCAAGTTCACGCAATCTTTGAACCGTATGCCCGGCGCCATAAATTACAACAGCCAGAATCAGTGAAATACTGACTACTAAAAACCATATTAACCCGGTTCTCTGTGAAACCCAGTGTAAAAAAGGATTTTCCCTGTATTTAATAACAACGAGAATAAAAGGGGTATTCTCTATATAAGAATAACCCATCGTAATCCATTTCCCATGCTCCTGATACTCATCAATTACTTCACGATGCCTGTATCGTTTTTGAATATTAAGATCAACTTCCGAGAGAACATCACCATAAAATAATGATGGAGATTGAAGATGTCCATCCTGATTAATCAAAAAAGCGTCAGTGTTGAGATCAAGATTCATTGAATAGAAGACCCGGTTGACCATCTCCATATCGATTGCAGCCCTCAGGTAGAATACTCCTCCATCAGGATTTTCATGCTGGAAGGCAAGAATAAAGT
Organism: uncultured Ignavibacteriales bacterium; assembly: GCA_964413795.1. Classification (GTDB taxonomy): domain Bacteria; phylum Zixibacteria; class MSB-5A5; order GN15; family FEB-12; genus DAOWMZ01. Next base: position 5,111 of record CAYPUP010000158.1, on the reverse strand, counting down.
GCGGGATATTACGGTGTCCGAGAAACACATCACTGACAAATTCTCTCCGTACTAAAACTTCGTTAAACCAGGGTTGGTCTTTATAATTTATTCCCCGCAAATCATAAGGACCGCTATAGTATGTTTGATTGCCAAGTGAATCGATAATTCCTATATCTACAAAACCACCAAATGAATTATTAAGATTTTGTAATATTTTTTTTAATTTGTCATTATGACTTAATTCTTCGAATGAGGCCTGGTTTAAAATTAAGGAGAGAACGGCTCGTCGTTCTTCGATAACAAATTCAAGTGTCTGTTTATTATTTGAGAGAATTCTGGATATAGCAAACTCACTCTCGGCATGATATGAACTTTGAGCCTGAAAATAATTAATAATGGTCATTATCAAGAGAGGTATTAAAGCTACTAACGATGTAATGATGATTGATAATCTTCTAAGGCGGCGATATTTGGGAACATTCTGTTTTAATTCGTGCGCTATAGGGTCATAATCCGAAATTGTTTTTTTCCCAGGTTCCATCATTTCCCCTGATAAACCAACATGATAAATGTCAGCTTATTATATACTTTAATTCAGATGATTAATCCGGGTTATCAGCTCCCCGATTATTATCAACTATCGTCCGGGATCTATTTATTTTCTTATACGCTTCATTCATTACCCGGGCCAGAAGATCTATATTGACGGGTTTCCTTAAGTAAGCGAAGGCACCGTAATCCTCGGCGGTTTCTTCCTCATGCTTTGATCCGTGCCCGGTAAGAATAATTACCTCGACATTGGGATGCTCAGTTTTAACTTTGCGAAGAACTTCGATACCGTTGATTCCGGGCATCATCAGATCCAATACCATTACATCGGGGGCATCCTTCTTCACGAATTCCAATGCCTGCTCGCCATCATAGACAACCGATGATTCAAGGTTGCGAGTGCGAAGTCGTTCGGAGAGGGTTTCTACGAAATCTTTTTCATCATCAACCAAAAGAATTTTTGGGGGCACATCAATATTTGCCCAGGGGTTTAATGATGAAGTCTGGAATTTCGAATTAAACTTGAAATCAATTTTATCAACGCCTTCAACGCTTACTGCGATTTCCCCAAGCTCTTCCTGATACTGTTTCAGACGCAGGACATCTTTTTCCAATGTTATGACAATATTCCCACTCTCGGAGAAAACTTCAGCTTTGTGTCCTTTTTCCATCAAAGCTAATTCTACTTTTGCCGACAGGAGAAAATCTTCTGCAACTTTTTGGGAGCGCAAAGTAGAGCGAATCTGTTCACTGGCAGCATATTTGCAAATACTGTTAACAACATCATCAAGTACAACGGAATGTACCGGAATTATAAGGTCATAAAGGGATTCATCGTAAGGTGGTTTTTCAAAAAGATAACTGGTCCATTCCAGCCGTTCACTGTCATCTTTATGGATAATCTTCTCAGCATCATTTTCAGAAATAGCCTCTATTCGAGCAGCTTCTTTTATCCGATAATCAAAATTGGCAATTATACAGGTTTTGAGCACATGTGAGATTGTTCGTGGGAGAAGATGACCAATAAATCCGTATAGAAGCAGGTTATCATTAGTAGCAGCTTCAGCCAGAGATAATTTCAGGCGGGCGATATTTTTTTCACGATCATGGGTAAAGGCATTAAATAAAGTAACCTGTCCCTTGATTGATTTCAGTAATTTATCTTTAGTTAATCCGTACTTCTCGGCAGTTATTTCAAGCACTTTTTCATCAACTGATTCATTACCCAATCGTTTTGACACTCTCCGGGCAATCTCTTCCCCGTGACAGTAAGAACCGCTAAAGATTGTTACAATCGCCACGAATTCTTCCTTCCTGAGGCGAATAATCTCGGACCACCATATATTATAACTCATCATCCGACAATTATCAAGATGGATTATGTAAATTTACCTTCCATATTAATTTAGGCAATATAAAATTCACAACAAGATCAATAATGATATTTTTGTGCAGTTTGATCTTGCCAGATGACTTTATATATATTAATTTTGCGGCAATTGATTTAATGGCTGGAAATGATATTAGAAATCATTTCATACGAAATAAAGTTGATAATTTTAGACATTATTCTTATAAAAACAATTTTAGACGTTGTGCAGCAATAATCCTATGGTCAATGAATCTCACATAAAGAACAACAATAAAAGACAGATTTCTAATATACTTGCTAAAATATTCCCGGTTCTATCCTGGTTTAAAGGTTATGGATTAAATCAGCTTCGATTTGATTTCATTTCAGGCTTAACTGTAGCTTTAGTATTGGTTCCGCAGTCAATGGCTTATGCGCAATTGGCCAATTTACCGGCCTATTATGGTCTCTACGCCTCCTTCCTTCCGCCGCTTATAGCCTCTATTTTTGGATCAAGCCGCCACTTAGCAACCGGTCCAGTGGCTATCGTATCATTAATGACTTCCACTGCCTTGGAACCCCTGGCAACCGCTGGAGGCGATTCATTTATTGCCTATGCTATTTTATTGGCTCTTTTGGTGGGTATATTCCAATTACTTCTTGGAGTTCTTAAACTCGGATTAGTCGTTAATTTTCTCTCTCATCCGGTTGTCAACGGCTTTACTAATGCTGCCGCAATTATTATCGCCACATCTCAGCTCTCTAAGTTATTTGGGGTCACGGTTGATACTGCCGACCATCATTATCAAACTATTTTTAATGTTGTCATTGCGGCCACATCATATACTCACTGGCCAACGCTCGGGATAGCTATTCTGGCTTTTGCAGTAATGATTTTATTGAAAAGAATTAATCCCAAAATACCCAATGTCCTTGTGGCGGTGGTTCTGACAACTTCACTCTCCTGGTTGATGGGCTTTGAACACAATCAAGCCACCAATCTGGATTTCATCGAAAATCCTGATGCCAGAGTGATGATAGAAGAATTCAATAATAATCTTAAAATAATTGATTCTAAATCGGAAGAGAGAGTCCATTTAACAACTGGTATAAAAACCACCGAGGAATCTTTTGGAAAAAAGTCAGTGCCTGTTTTGGAAATGAGACATAAAATATCAGTTCTGAACATTGAGATTGAAGAGCTTAAAGAAGCAACTCATCTTTTGCGGGAAGATTTAAGGTGTCTGCATTTTAGGGGTGTGAAACAGGAAGATGGAAATTTGCATTTTTATGATATCAATAAGAATCTTTCCGGGGTTCAGGATGACGGGCGTAACTGGCGAATTAAAGTCGGGAATAAGTATCTAAACTACGAGAAGATCATTATGTCCGGAGGAGGAGCAGTCATAGGCGATATTCCCAAAGGCCTTCCCGGATTTATTATCCCTCGCTTTGAAACCAGTACCGTCTTGTCTCTCTTCCCGATGGCTATAATTATTTCTCTGCTTGGTTTTATGGAAGCTATTTCAATAGCTAAAGCCATGGCAGCCAGAACCGGACAGCGTCTTGATCCCAACCAGGAATTGATTGGACAGGGATTAGCCAATATAGTAGGGTCCTTCTCTCAGAGTTATGCTGTTTCCGGTTCGTTCTCAAGATCGGCAGTAAACACCCAGACTGGTGCAGTTACCGGATTAGCCAATGTTTTCAGTAGTTGTATTGTAGGGGTTACTCTTATATTCTTTACCCCCCTTCTCTATTATCTCCCACAGGCAGTCCTGGCGGCTATTATTATGATAGCTGTTATCGGCTTAATTAATTTCAGTGGTTTTATACATGCCTATAAAGCACAAAAATATGACGGAATTATCGGACTAATAACCTTTTTATCTACCCTTATTTTTGCTCCCCACCTTGACAGGGGTATTATAATCGGCGTAGGCTTATCTTTGACTCTACAGATTTTCAGAAGCATGAGACCCGATATTACTCTTCTTTCACTATATATCGACCGGACTTTTCATAATAAGGATCGATATAAACTGGGGCAATGCCGCCATATGGCACTCATCCGCTATAACGGTTCACTCTATTTTGCAAACGTTAATTATCTCGAAGAGCAAATTTTGGATCGCATCTCCGCTATGCCGGAATTGAAACATATTATTATCGTAGGTAATGGAATTAATGAAATTGATGCTTCCGGCGAAGATATGCTGGCGATATTAGTCAGCCGCATCAGAGAAGCTGGGTATGATATTTCATTCAGTGGTTTGACCGATTCGGTTATCGATGTTCTTCATAGAACACACCTTTATGAAAAAATCGGTGAGGATCATTTATTTAGAAATGCACAAAGGGCCGTAGATGCACTATACGCTGATGCTCATATAGGCTCAAACGAAGATCCATGTCCGCTTCGGGAAGCTGTCACGCCAAAACTCGAAACTATCTTTGGCGTTGATGAAGACCACTTTCCAAAAGATGATCGATATAAAAATCCTCCTCCTCATAAGTAGTAATCTGAAAAAAACTAATATAGTAATTTTCTTAATAACTATTTTTGCCTATTATTCTATGGCAGCGTAAAATTCCCCTTGCAGTAGATATATTGAAAGCAGAGCTTTCTGGCGTATAATGAATCAGGAGGTTCTGATGAAACGATCAAGATTTAGCGAGACTCAGATTATCGACATTTTGAAGGAAGCTGACGGATCATTGGAAGGGACATCAAACCAAACCCAGCGAACTTGTACGAGATGATTTGATCTATTAACATCATTAATAATGCTTTCAACTCGTCCATAGCCGCTCGATTTCCAAATATCAGAGATTGAACTAGAGAGCACGCTCTTCAAAAAATAGGCCTGCATGTCCATATCGACACTAAATAATAATGCTTCCCGCTTTACAATAAGGTAACCTGTCCCTTGATTGATTTCAGTAATTTATCTTTAGTTAATCCGTACTTCTCGGCAGTAATTTCAAACACTTTTTCATAAACTGATTCATTACCCAATCGTTCTGACACTCTCGAGGAAGGTGTAGCTTTCTTAGAACTTGTTGAGAATATTCAAACATAATACTTTAAACAAGAACCATACGAACTGGCAAAATTTTTGAAGTTAATTCTTTCGAACGGTACAATTAAAGACCCAACTCTTTCTTCTACATCAGTAGTGTCCGGTAAAAATATAAAAATAGGTGAAAGAACATCATTGTAATTTGG
>CAYPUP010000157.1:0-5772 GCA_964413795.1 uncultured Ignavibacteriales bacterium | reverse complement strand
GTCCTTTACATCCGGTAATTTGAGTGTTAAAATAGATCATGCTTATACACGTTGTCCAAAAGAACATAAACAATTTAGACCTTGAGAGTTTTGTTGAATCCGCATATAAAGAAAAAGCTGACCTTGTTTGCTTCGGTGAACTTAGTACATCGGGCTGTTTGTATCAACCAAAAAAAGTTGATCCCCTTGAGGCAATTACAAATAAAATAAAACACCCCCTGGGCGTTTTATTTGGAACCCCTTTAGAGATAGATGGAAATTTATACAATACCTATGTCTATTACAAAAACAAAGCATATCAAATTTATAAAAAAATAAATCTCTTTTCCCCTATGGATGAAGACAAAATATATCAAGCCGGCAACAAGCCCGGCCTGTTTAAAACAGAATACGGTAAATTCGGCATCGCGATTTGTTATGACATCCGTTTCCCTGAGATATTCACCAATCTGAAAAACTTATCACCTGATATTATTTTTATCCCTGCCGCCTTTCCGCGAGTCAGGATCAATGACTGGAAAGAGCTTTTGATTCAACGGGCTATCGAAACTGAGACAACGATAGTCGGGATTAATTCGATTGGTGATGACGGTACCAATGAGTTCGGGGGAAGTTCTATGGTTATAGATAAAGCGGGTGAAATTCTGACCCAGGCAGATGAAAGCACAGAGACTGTTCTGAAAGTAAATTTATGAAAGTTCAACGTTTATCAGTAAATTTTCTGTAAAACCTTGTATTTTGAGCTATTTTTGTCGATATTAATGGGAAGTGGAATAAAAGTTTTGTGAGGTTTATAAATAATAGTCTTGACGAATGAGTCAATAATCGTTACATTGGGAAGCTCAGGTTCAATTGGGCCCTTAGCTCAGTTGGTTAGAGCAGCTGACTCATAATCAGCGGGTCGCAGGTTCGAGTCCTGCAGGGCCCATAGACTTTGAGATGAGGACTGGATGAAGGGCAATTAGCTCAGTTGGTTAGAGCGTTCGGTTCACATCCGAGAGGTCACTGGTTCGAGCCCAGTATTGCCCAGAATGAAAAAGGCGATATGCAATTTAGATTTGTAAAAAAAATACCCGCTCTTCCCGTAATACCTGGCATGAGTCAGGAAAATCGAGAGGCGGCAAATGATTTAAAAGCGCATTCTTTCAGAAATTCTGAAAAATGCGCTTTCTCTTTTTGGAGAAAAACATGAATGACAGGATGGTAAAGGAGGCTCGGATGCAAAGCGATATCGAGCTATTGCTGAAGCTTCAGGTAATTGATTATGATCTTGGTGAACTGGAACGCTCTAAAGAATATCTTCCGGATATGATGGGCAATCTTAATAATGAGATTAAGGACATTCAAAGAAAGCTCAATGAAGCCAAAGCAAAGCTTGAGGAGGCTAATCTCAGACAGAAAAGCCTTGATCTTGAAATTAAGACCAAAGAAGCTGAACTTCAGAAATATCAGCAGCAAATGATGTCCATCAAAACCAATAAAGAATATGATGCATTAGTGGCTCAGATTGATTCGGTTAAATCCCAGATCTCGGTAATGAGGCAGCAGGAGACCGAGACGATGGAGACAATGGAAAAACTTGATAATGAAATCCCTGATTTCACAAAGAAGAATAATGAGATAAAGGAAAATAATTCCAGGCAGCTTGAAGTGCTGCAATCACAGATTGACTCTATTGGCGATACCATAACGGGAAAAGTGGCTGAACGCAAAGCCATCCTTTCGAAAATCCCCAAACCAACGGTTTCTACTTATGAACGGGTTAGAAAGGGTAGAGGAGGAGCGGCTGTGGTAGTCGTAAAAAAGAGATCATGCAGTGCCTGCAATAACTCCCTGACCCCCAAAAAAGTTCAGGAAATTCGCCGAAGCGATAATATTAATACCTGCGAAAGTTGTGGAAGAATGTTATATTGGGATGATGATATTTCCAATTAAGATTCTTTATTTGCGCATTAGGATTTTATAAGATGGTAAAAATAATTAAAGATGTGGCTTTAACCTTCGATGATGTCCTGCTGACTCCGGGTCATTCCACCGTCCTGCCCAGGGATACTGATGTATCAACTAACATCGGTCCTGATATTGATCTGAATATTCCGGTAATAGCCGCCGCGATGGATACGGTATGTGAATCAAATCTGGCGATCGCCCTGGCTCGACAGGGAGGGATCGGCGTTATTCATAAAAATATGTCGCCGGAAAATCAAGCCGGTGAAGTTGACAAAGTTAAAAGATCCGAATCGGGCATGATCGTTGACCCGATTACACTACCCCCTGATAAGACCGTCGGTGATGCTCTCGAAGTAATGAACCGCTTTTCGATTTCAGGTATCCCGATTACCGAAGAAGGTAAGCTTGTTGGCATTCTGACTAACCGTGATTTGCGATTCCATAATGACACTTCTACCAGAATTTCTGAAATTATGACCTCTAAAAACCTGGTAACTGTTACCGAAGGGACTGATCTGGAAACGGCTAAAGAAATACTCCACAAGCATCGGATTGAAAAAGTTTTGATGGTCGATGACCACTATATGCTAAAAGGGATGATAACGGTTAAGGATATCATGAAAAAAATCCAGTATCCTTTTGCCTGCAAAGATTCCCGGGGCCGCCTTCGGGTGGCAGCAGCTATCGGGGTCGGTGATGAGATGATTGATCGGGCGCAGCGCTTGATTGATGCGGGCGTGGATGTGCTGGTTATTGATAGTTCTCATGGCCACAGCCAGGGAGTCCTTGATGGAGTTACCATTATTAAAAAGAAATTCAGTTCTGTCCCCCTGATGGCGGGTAATGTCGCCACTTCCGAAGGGACTAAAGCATTGATTGACGCCGGCGCCGATTGTGTAAAAATTGGTGTTGGGCCGGGTTCAATCTGTACTACCAGAGTAGTAACCGGAGCCGGGGTTCCGCAGGTGACAGCGATAATGAATGCGGTTGAAGCGGCTGATAAACTAGGGATACCTATCATAGCCGATGGAGGCATAAGATATAGCGGGGATATTACCAAAGCCTTGGCGTGTGGAGCCCGTGCGGTTATGATTGGCTCTCTTTTCGCGGGAGTGGATGAATCTCCCGGAGAAACGCTTTTATTCGAAGGGCGTTCGTTTAAAGTATATAGGGGAATGGGCTCTGTTGGGGCAATGAAAGAGGGGAGCAGCGATCGGTACTTCCAGAAACACCAGAAAGAAGCATCGAAATTTGTACCGGAAGGTATTGAAGGGCGTGTCCCTTATAAAGGAATGCTGGCCGATACCATCTATCAGCTTATGGGTGGTTTAAGAGCCGGAATGGGAATTTGCGGAGCGGAAAATTTAAAAGCTTTAAGGGAAAAATCCAAATTCGTACAGATTACTTCAGCCGGAATGATTGAATCTCATCCACATTCAGTTCCTATCACCAAAGAGGCTCCGAATTACCGGAGGATGCATTAAAAGGCATCATAAAAAAGAATGTTAGTTGTTTTTTTATATAATCGAATGCTTGAAAAAGTAGGAGAAACAGTCGCGCTTTAAAAATTAGAGTGAGGAAAGTCCGAGCTCCACAGAATCGAGGCGCCCGGTAACACCGGGGCGGAGTGATCCGACGGAAAGTGCCGCAGAAACTATACCGCCCTGCCTTTGGCGGGGTAAGGGTGAAAACGTGGTGTAAGAGACCACGGCTCTGTCCAGTAATGGGCAAAGCGGGTAAACCCCGCCTGGAGCAAGGCCAAATAAAGGAAAAGGGGTTGATTCGCTCCGTTATTATTCCCGGGTAGGCTGCATAGAACTGCCGGGTAACCGGCATGTCAAGATAAATGGCTGTTGACTTCATTTAATGAAGTACAGAACTCGGCTTATTTTCTGCTTTTCCAAGCCTTCATAAAATTATGGAGGCTATGATGGTTGTGACGCAAAGGTCGGTACAGTTGAAATGGGTTGTAGCTGAAGAACCCGATCAACAGTTCGTTCAGGACCTCGCGTCGGCGACAGGACTCCCCATTAATGTCCTGAAAATTCTCATCAATAGAAAGATCAATACGCCTGAAGCGGTTGATCGTTTTCTAAATCCCAAAATGTCCGATTTAAAAGATCCATTCACTATGGTCGGAATGAAAAAGGGGATTGAAAGAGTTACCAAAGCACTCTTCAATAATGAGAAAATTGTCATTTACGGGGATTATGACGTTGACGGTATTACCGCTACAGCGCTCTTGTACATGGTGCTCAATAAATTGGGCGGACAGGTTGATTTTTATTTGCCAAATCGACTGACCGAAGGATACGGATTATCCAAAGAGGGAATTGATGAAGCAAAAAGAAAAGGAGTCTCTCTCATTATAACTGTCGATACCGGTATAACGGCTGTCGAAGAGATCGCCTATGCCAATTCGATAGGCATCGATGTTATTGTGACTGATCATCATGAGCCGGGTGAAGGAATGCCCAATGCTTTTACAATTATCAATCCCAAGCAGGCTGAATGTACTTACGAAAGCGAACTCTCCGGTGTAGGCGTAGCCTTTAAATTTGCTCAGGCATTATATCAATCCCTAAACCAGGATGAAGCGGAATTAAAAGAACATCTTGATCTCGTTGCTCTGGGTACTGCCGCGGATATTGTACCGCTTGTAAATGAAAACCGGACGCTGACTAAATTTGGCATAAGGCAGATCGCCCGCACTACCAAGCCGGGCTTGAAATCACTTACCTTCGTATCCGGATTGATGGGCAAAGATATCAGTACCGGCCAGGTTGTCTTTATTTTGGCTCCCCGTATAAATGCTCTGGGCCGATTAGGTGATGCCGGTCAAGCGATCAGGCTCCTTTCTACCAAAGATGAACGGGTTGCGGCCGAAATAGCCCGCAAACTTGACAGCGAAAATCGCCGCCGCAAGGAGATTGATGAAAAAACGCTTCATGAAGCCCTTAACCAAATGGACGAAGTGGTTGATATTGATGTCGATAAGGCTATTGTCCTGGCCGGGGATGAATGGCATCAGGGTGTTATTGGAATCGTTGCCAGCAGGTTAGTGGAAAGGTATCACCTCCCCACCGTTATGATCTCGGTTGTCAACGGGGAAGGTAAAGGATCAGCCAGATCAATTCCCGGATTCCACCTCTGTGAAGCTTTAAAGGAATGCGAGCATTTGCTGATCCGATATGGCGGGCATAAATATGCGGCCGGATTATCAATAAAGCCCAATAATGTAGAAAAATTCAGAGAGAAATTCGTGGAAGTATCCAACAGGATTCTCTCTGATGAAGATATCGTTCCCAAACTGCATATTGATCTTGAAATTGAACTTTCCTATATCGATGACTCTTTTATGCATACTCTGGAACAATTTGCTCCTTTTGGTCCTCAGAATATGCGCCCGGTCTTTTTAACCCGCAACTGTGAAGTTACGGCTCAGCCTTATGTGGTGGGAAATAACCACCTCAAGATGCGGGTCAGAAAAGGGGAGGCCGAGTTTGATGTAATCGGGTTTGGTTTTGGTGATATGGCGCGTGTGATTTCATCACGAGGCTGCCTGGTTGATATTGTGTATGTAGTTGAATACAATACATATAACAATGTAACGCGCAAACAGATCAGAGTTAAGGATATCCGTCTGACAGCGGGAACGCTGCCATTGTAAAATTTGTATCCCACCCATCGGGTGGGCTCTTATTAAAACCCACTTGTTAGGTGGGGCACAGATTTAAATAGGATTAGTGTGTGGATACTATTTTTAATAATTCTTGTGGCTGGCAGATGTCCACATCTGCTGTTACAAAAATTGTGTTCTAC
>CAYPUP010000156.1:0-5794 GCA_964413795.1 uncultured Ignavibacteriales bacterium | reverse complement strand
AAGCAACATAAGGAAACCTCATCTCTAGATAGTGTAACATAATTCCACATTATACCACATTTTAAATCTTATCAACAATCAATTTTTTCCTGCCACTAAAGGGGCAAGCAGATACATAAAGGGCGCCGTGAAAAACAGCGAAGCTGGCTGAAGCCGACCGACTGTGCTTGTCGAGGTAGAGATTTACTTCAAACAAACCATAAGATAAAGCCCATATATTATCGGATTTTCTCATTGATTAGCTTTTAACAGCTTCATAATACGGCGATGGCACCGTCGGATATGCCCGGTAGACATGATAAAAAATATCTTCGGTCTTTTTATCTACTTCGTTTTGAGTGTAACACTCTACGGGCAAGCCGACCCGTTCGTCCCACAAAAAATCTCTAATTAAAACTTTTACATCATCTCTTGTCGGCTCTCTATCTTGCCACTTATACAGATCCTTCAATTTTTCTTTCAGTGTTTTTAGCAGTTCTTTTGCTATCTTCTTTATCTTTTTTATTTCTTGGGGTTTCAAATCTGATTTTGTTAAAAGGTCATAAATAGCCAGGGTCTCCTCATCTAACCCTTCTCGAACTGCCCGGCTTTCTTCTTCATCCAACACTTCCACAAATTTCAATAACGCCTCAAAGGTAGCTTCAATATTATGGCGATTTTTTTCTTTATTATATTCATCAATTATCTTTTCATAATGTTCCTGAAAGTTTGTCCTGAGAGGATTTCTTTGAATTAGCCGTTTCAGCATTTTCTCAATTATACTTTTTAAACTTTGCACGGTAGTATTTTTGGTTTTTATGTGTTCGAATTCCGCCCGCAATCGGTTAAAATCAATTTTGCTTATATCATACGGCTTGTTAAATTCTTTGGCTCTATCGGGAGTAACGGTAATCGACTCATCAATAATTTCATTCAGCTGTTTAATGATATCGCTGATATCTGCATGAGCGCAGTCTTTTTGCAGACTTTTATGAATAATCTTTATAGCGTTATATTTATTGCGATAAGTATTTACTCCGGGAATTGTCAGACACGCTCTAAATTTGATAAATACTTCACGGCACATGACCTCAAACTTCTTTCTGGTTTCATCATTTTCGTTCACCGCTTCTTTAGCCGATACAATTGCCAGGTTTCTCTCAAATCCGCTTGCGTTGATTATTGAATCAAGCGCCGCTCTTCGCTCATTGAGAAAATCACTTACCAAGCCAATCGCTTGTTTTAAAGTTTCTAGTAATTCTTCTTTAGTTCTGGTCGGATCTAGTTCATCAGAACCCAATCCACCAGGTCTGCCGGTATCGCCCTTACCGGTAAAGGTCGCAAGCGCTTTGCGTAAATTTTTTAAAATACCGCAATAATCAATAATAAGGCCGTTATTTTTATCGCCGTTGACTCTGTTGGCGCGTGCAATCGCCTGCATTAGTGTGTGAGCTTTGAGCGGTTTGTCCAAATAGAGGTTTGCCAGACTTGGTACATTAAATCCTGTCATCCACATTGCGCAGACAATGGCAATTCTAAAAGGATGATCTTCTTTCTTAAAAGCAGAGTCCACATCAATCCGTGTTCCGTCGGAGAGTTCAAATCCATTTTTAATAAGTCGCCGGTGCGGAGTGATATCAAACCCCCATTTTCTAAACTTCTCTACCTCGCCTTGCTCTTCACTCACAATCACCGCCATCTTTGTCTCTTTCACCCAGATGAGCTGATTGGAAAGATGCTCCTTTTCTTCTCCTGCCGCCATTTTCCAGGATTCTTCTATTTCCTCTGCTTTCTGCTCCCAGTATTGCCTGATTAATTCATACATCCGCACACAAGTTAATTTATCGATGCATACAAACATCGCCTTGCCGGCCTCCCAAGAAATTATGTAGTTCTCAACAAAATCTTTAGCAATTTGATTGAGCCGTTTTTCCGCAGTAATTATGTGATACTCGCGCTTCAATTCTTTTTCTAATCTCTGACTTACATCAATATCACTAATTTCAATTTCTTCCAGTTTCTCGGTAATCCGCTCATTAATATCATTGGTAGCCACACCCAGCGTATCACCCCGCGAATCGTAATAGAGCGGCACGGTCACTTTATCTTCTACCGCCCGCTGAAAATCATAAGTGGAAACATAATCACCAAATACCTTCATGGTGATTTGATCATCTGTAAATAACGGTGTGCCGGTAAACCCGATAAAGTTGGCGTTAGGCAATGCATTACGCATATTCAGGGCCAGAGTGCCGTATTGAGTGCGATGTGCTTCGTCGGTAATCACAATAATGTCATCACGCTTGGTATATCCTTCATCAGGATCTACTTCCTGATTGAATTTTTGAATGGTAGTAAATACATATGTCTTTTGCTGGCTCATGAGTTCTGCCAAATGTCTGCCGCTACTGGGCCGGCAGGGTGTTTTGTCGTTATCGGCCGCGCCGCAGCCGGCAAAGGTTTTGTATATTTGGGTATCCAGATTATCGCGATCGGTGCAGATTAAGAAAGTATAATTACCGCCAATTTTCCGGTGTATTTTGGTGGTAAAAAAAACTATGGAATAACTTTTGCCGGCGCCTTGTGTATGCCAGAAAACTCCGAGTTTCCCCTTTATTCTATTTGGATCATTCAGGGCTTTAATGACCTGATTAACACCCAGATATTGTTGATTTTCCGCCAGCACTTTTATTTGTTTGCCTGTGGAATCGTCAAAAATAATAAAATTTTCAAAAATATCCATGAAATTTTTTTTATCACAAATACCCTTCAAAAGCGTTTCCATATCCACTACGCCAGGGTCAGATTCAGACAAACGCTTCCACTCATGAAAATGCTCATAACCGGCAGTGAGGGTGCCGATTTTCGCTTTATCGCCGTTGGCAAGCATAACCATCGCGTTATGATGAAAAAAATGCGGGATAGTGTCTTTGTAGTCAGCCAGGTTTCTTTCATATGCATTTCTTAAATCTTTGTGAATGTTTTTGCACTCCACAAATAAAAGCGGAAGGCCGTTTACAAACCCCGCAATATCAATCCGCCTGCGATATAAATCACCCTGCACCCACAATTCCCGCACTGCTAAAAAGTGATTGTTCGCCGCCTCATTAAAATCAAATAGCCGGAGCCGCTCTTTCTTGATTTCGCCATGTTCTCCCTGAAAAGAAACCAGCGCACCGTCTTTGAACATTTTGTATTTATCAAAGTTGGAAGAAAGCATAGACTGGCTCTGGGAATAATCCACCACTTGGCGCACGGCTTCATCGTATGCGGTTTCAGGCAATTCAGGATTAAACTTTTTGATTGCTTCGCGTAAATATCGAGTCAGCACTACCTCGCGGTCGGATTTTCTCCCCAATAGACCATCGGCCCCGAAGGTTTCCTGGTTGTAGGCATACACAGAATCCCAGCCAAGTTTACTTTTCAGGTAATCGGCGGTTGTTTGTTGGACTAATGTATCTTCGTTTAAGTATTTCATGTTTTTTTCTTTTTAGAATCTATCAGTTTTTTTACTTCGCGGTCAAAGTCAGAAATATAGTTTTTGTCCTGAATAACACGATACTTCTCATATTCTTCATGCGCTAACGCTTCCGCGACTTCATGACTAATTTTCCCTGCATTCATTAGAATTTCATATTCACTAAATTTAAGAAAAGCATTAAGTTTTTCTATCCAGTTCTTCATGGTCATTGCCCTGCCGCGAGCGGCTTGCATCTCTGCATAATCCAGATACATATTTACAATTCTATTGAGTTCCATAAGTTCTTTTTTGTCTAAATAGTTTTTAGCAATAACCACATCGCTTGGCATAATTTTGCCGTTTGGAGATCTTCTCCACGATGTAAGCCCCATTCTTTGTTTCTTGCTACTCACGCGGCCTTGAATAATTTCTGCCGCCGTTTTTCCTGTAATGGCAAAATGAAGTTTGTTTTGAACTGTCGCAAAAAATTCTTTGCTCTCATACGCTTTGGGCGAATAGTCTATGGCCGTGGCATAAATATCGGTAATTTTTTGATAGAGCATCCGTTCGCTGGAGCGGATGTCTTTGATTTCTTCGTAGAGTTCATCAAAATATCTGGCGCTGAAATGGGAGCCATATTTGAACCGATTGCTATCTAATGCATAGCCTTTGTGGATGTAACTTTTGAGAATTTCTGTCGCCCATTGCCTGAATTGTGTACCTCGTTCGGAATTTACCCGATAGCCAACGGCAATAATGGCTTCAAGACTATAAAAAGTGACCTTCCGGGAAACTTCTCTTTCGCCCTCTTTTTGAACTGCCGAGAATTCCTCGGTAGTTGATTTTCGATCAACTTCATTTTCCTGATAAATATTCTTTAAGTGAAGTGAAATATTATCCGTCGAGCAGTTAAAAAGTTCTGCCATTTTTTTTTGGGTAAGCCAGATGTTTTCTTCGGTATATAACACTTCAATATTCACCGAGCCGTCCGGTGATTGATAAAAAGCGATTTGGTTATCCGGTAGTTTTTTCATAATTTTATACCTCAATCGCCCCGCTCATCAGCCACGGTAAAAGCAAATCCCTCGCCTGCGCAAGTTTTTGGTTTTGCTGTAGCAAAAATGCTATTTGGTTAAACGTTGGACCAACTAATTTATCAAAACTCTCAAGTAGTGTATCTGGTGGAATAATTACATCTAAATTCTCAAACTTGCATTTATTAACATTTGCCATTGTCGCGCCTCCACCTATTGCCTCTAAAATTGGTTTTAACCTTGATAAAAAGAGAAAGCAGTAATACCGATAAATTTCTTTTTTCGGGATAACAGAATTTATTTGTTGATTAGTCTGTGATTTGAATAGGTTCATAGCTACAACACCAACTGTACCAATGCATGAAACTAAAATCGACCATGAAGGTAAAAGTTTATTTTTTTGAGAGCTTGCTCCAGTCTCGCTTAAAGATTCTTCGGCATTAATAATAACCGATGATTGATGCATATCAGGAGTTTTGATAAATGGTATATCACCACCAAAATTATTTGCTACTCTTGTAGAGGGTGTTTTTCCTGTAACAATCATCCCAAAATCTTTAATTTTTGCTCTTTTCCACCCCTCCGGCACACCATCAACTATCTTCACCTTTTCATGCCCGGGAAAGCGGAAATACACAAACCACTCGCGGAATAAGAGCCGTGCAGATTCTTCCAAAAGCTGTATCCTCCGGCGGTTGGTGTCGATAAGGTTGTCGTAGGTGGAAAGGATATCTCCGATATATTGTTGTCTTTTGAAATCAAAGTCGGGTATGCCTCCACGAAGAACTATGTCAGAATCAACGGCCGGATAGGATGTTCCTTTTGTGTTGTTGGTGAGGTATCCAGTGAATTTACTATCTGTTATAGCATAATAAATAAAATGAGGATCTGTTGTCTCCTTGGCTCTTAATACAGCAAATCCTGTTGATACTATTGTATTATCATTTGGATTCTTGATAAATAAAAAAGAACGAAGATTAGGACGCACTGTTGCAAGAATAATATCATTATCTCTAACAATTCTTTTTGCTCTACTTGGAGCATATTTCAACATAATTTCTTCTGGTTGTTCAACTAATTGACCTGAACCAACGGAAGATATGTCAATATACTCAATTATTTGATAAGGATAACTCTGAGTTATTCCCTCTGGATTTATTTTTACAAATTTGCTTAATGGCGCTTGTTTTATTTTCATATCCCCATCTTCCTAAAATTCTCATTGATCTTTTCCGCCAAATCCACGGCTTGGGTAATTAAAACCTCATCATTCATGATTTATTCCTCTTCCGCATCAATTCAGCTTCAATTTCTTCTACTG
>CAYPUP010000155.1:0-5837 GCA_964413795.1 uncultured Ignavibacteriales bacterium | reverse complement strand
TTCGTTTTCAGCATGGGCTTTTCCCAAAACCCGCATGGGAAATTTACCAATTGAAATGGTATACTTTTTATTTGCAGCTTCCTCAGTCAAACCAACAGTAGCAACTTCGGGATGAGTGAAGATAACCGATGGCACTCCGGTATAGTCTTTCTTCATCTTACCACCCAGGGCATTATCAACCGCCACATCACCATCATGAACGGCAGTATAGGCTAAAAGGATCTCTCCGCGGACATCGCCGATTGCAAATATGTTTTTGATATTGGTTCGCATGGAATCATCGGTAATAATAGAGCCGTTTTTATTTAACTTTACCCCGACCTCTGCAAGGCCAAGATCTTCGGTATTAAAAGCCCGACCAACCGCAACCAGAACCTGATTGGTATTGATTTCTTTGCCATTAGAGAGAATAGCTTTTACCCCATCGGTACCCGGCTCAACTTTATCAACCGAAGTTTTAGTCAGAATATTAACTTTTAATTTTTTAAGTTCACGCTCAAAAAGTTTTCCTACTCCGGAATCCTCAAGAGGCAGAGCCTGATCCAGTATTTCAACAACCGTAACCTTAACATCCAATAAGGCCAGCATACATGCCCACTCACAACCAATAACCCCGGCACCAATAATCAGCATCGATTCGGGCAGGTTATCCGCTTCAAGTAAATGATCCGAGTTGATAATTCTTTTGCCATCAATAGGAAAAATTGGAAGGTTACGGGAGCGTGATCCGGTGGCAATAATAATATTATCAGTTATGAGCTTGATTTCCTGACTGTCTTCCTTAGTGACAGTCACTTCGTTTTTACCGGTAATTCGGCCAAATCCATTTATATGCTCGACCCCATGTGATTTGAAAAGTTGACCGATCCCTCCAACCAGCATATCTACGATTTTGTTTTTCCTGATAAGCATGTTGGTCCAATTATAAACGGGAGGAGTGGCCAGATCTATTCCAAAACTGTCAGCCGATTTCATTTTCTGGTATTGTTCAGCCGATGCAATTAGGGCTTTGGAAGGAATACAGCCCCGATTCAGACAAACGCCACCCAATTTATCAACCTCGACAACAGCAACTTTAGCCCCTTTGATAGCCGCTTTTATTCCAGCCGTATATCCTCCGGGGCCACCGCCAATTATGACTATATCATATTTAGATATTTTAGACTCTCCTTTTTAAAGTGACAACATTGCCATTAATAAATATGAAATGGATCTGATAGCAAGTAAGTTCCTTATAAAAAAAGCCGATCCGCAATTTGGATCGGCTTTTGAATATAATAAATGGATTAATAACCGGCGGTGAAAGTAATGACTATATTTAACGAATCAATATGAATATTAGTAGTATCGGAGATATTCGAATATGCGAAAAATTTCATCTCGCCAGCTTCAAGGAGATCCTTGATCTTATCAACATTTCTAACATGACCTAATGATTGACCGTATGAGATAAACTGTGGTCCACCGGTATTTAATGGAAGATTTTCAATTACGAGAGTGGCATCCTCCTCAACTTCACTTCGCGTAGAGGAACCGTTCAGGGAAGAACCGGCGCCGTCAATATAAACGTTGTATTCCTGGTTTGTTCCAGTATTATTGATTCCCCAGATTTCAAGACCTATCATATTGATATCTTTAATATGTTCAACATGATCTTCCCAGTTTTCCTCATCGTTCAGATCCACGGAACCATAATAGAAGTCATCGTACCATACCAGACTATCATTTTCGACCAGTCTGTAGGTTAAAATCCAGGTACCGCTAATAAAGCTACAGGCAACAATAAGAAGGATAGCGACGCTGCCGAACAAACCAATTTTATTCAATAGTTTTTTCATGAAGTACCTCCTTATATACCCGGATAAAAGTTAATGCCACCGGTGACAGCAGCAGATTTTCTCGATCCCCCGCCCTCAGTTGAAACCACAATGGTTCTGCCGCGGAAATCAAGACCTACTTTTGGCGTCACCCCTATCTCAATCCCAAATCCAACTGACCAGCCAAAATTAGTACTTTCTACACCAGACTGGTCATGTTTGAATTTGTAAGAACCTATCCCCAGAAGGCCATATGGTTTAAACCCTGCTCCTCCAAATCCACTACCCAGAATAGCATCGATTCCATAAGCATTTAATTTTGCCCCTTCAAGGTCTGATTCCACCAAATCTTCAAGTTCGGGATCACCGAATTTTATAAAGTACAGATTTGGTTCAATAGCCAAAGCAGGTATCAATCCTAATTTAGCCTTAAAACCAAAGACTGTTCCCTGTTTTTGATCCTGTTGAACGATGGGGAATTCTATGCCGCCAGATGCGCCTACTCCCCATTTGACACTCCCGGCCTGTATTGCAGGGACAGTCAAAAGGATCAGTATAACCCAAATAAGAGTCTTTTTCACGCAACCCTCCAATTTATAAGAGATTATTATTAAATATATTACGATACCATTCGATGTCAGCTTCATTACTTATTTCAAAATTACTACCCACATTATTTTATGTAATATAAAGACCTTCTGAAGGCAATAGTTATATTTTTTCACAATTTACAAATGCTTAAAAAAAATTGTACTTTTTATAAAAACAGGCTAAAAAATACTTGACATTTTTCCGATAGTAAGTATTTTCTGTGCGGTTTATTAAACATTGATGTAGCTTTAACTGTACACAAAAATACTGGATTGGGGATGAAACAGCCGATTGGTGAGAAAATAAAAGCTTTGAGATTAGCTTCAGATTTAACCCAGGAAGAACTTGCCAACAGGGCTCGTTTGACAAGGGGCTTTATCTCTCAAATAGAGAATGATCAAAGCTCCATTAATCTGGATTCTCTGGTTGATATCCTTGAAGCTCTTGGAACCACGCTGACTGAATTTTTCTCGGATAATTCATCTCCCCAGATTGTTTTTAAACCATCGGATAGAATAGCCATTGAAGGGGAAGGAGCCAGCAGTTTTGAAATCTTAGTCCCGGGTTCAACAAATAACGTGATGAACCCAATGCTTTTGAGACTGAAACCGGGTGAAAAATTAAAAGAGATGGAACCAATGCCAGGGGAACAATTCGGCTTTGTTTTAAATGGTATTATAACGTTAAAATTAAAAAATCAGGTGATTGACATTTCCAGTAAAAATTGCTTTTACTTTGAATCGAACCAGCACAACCAGATCCTCAACAAAAGCGAAAAAGCTGCTGAATTTTTATGGATAACATCACCACCGCATATGTAAGACTTTTCGAAGTCATGGAAAGGAGTGAAAAATGAAAATACTTGGTCGGCATCTTGTGATAGAGCTGTCAAATTGCGATAAAAACAAATTAAATAACCTGGAATATCTTGAAAAATGTTTGGATAAATCGGTACAGCTATCGGGTGCGACTAAAGTTAAATCAGTTTTTCACCGGTATAATCCTCAGGGTGTTTCCGGAGTAGTGGTAATTGCCGAGTCACACTGTTCCATTCATACCTGGCCCGAATATGGCTACGCAGCTATTGATTATTTTACCTGCGGAGAATCGGTGGATCCATACCGTGGTCTCGATTACTTGAAAGAGGCTCTTCAAGCCGAAAATATTCAGGTTACGGAACTCAAAAGGGGTATCCCTTCGGAAAAGGATGAAATTATCAGCCACAAACCGGTAGCTATCTCTTTACATAAAGCCATATAGGAGAATTATTAAATGACTCCATGCGTTGATTTTAAAATCCTTAAAGGGAGAAAATCTCATCATGGGGTGGATATTGCCCGGCTCAAAGATTTATTCGAAGATAAATCTTTATCAACACCTATGCTGATCCTCTCCCGATCCGGGATTTCACGCAATTACCATAGGCTCAACCGGGCTCTCCCACGCGTTAATCTCCATTACGCTATAAAGCCCAACAATCATCCGGTATTTATCGAAGAAATTTCTAATGCCGGCGGTAATTTTGATGTCTGCTCGGTCGGCGAGATTGATCTGGTTTCGAATACCAGGATAAACCCGGCTACTTTGATCCATTCCCACCCGATTAAATCGGTTGAAGAATTTGATTATGCCGTGGGTGAAGGGTTGGAAATATTTGTTGTGGATAATATCGATGAAGTACGCAAACTTGCCAGATATAACCACAAAAAATTGAAAATTATGATTCGCTTCCGCTGTCATATTAATAATATTGCAGTTGTGAATCTTCAATACAAATTTGGTTGTGTGGAAAATGATGTTCTCCCTCTTGCTCAGGCCATTAAAGAAACCGGGCACGAATTATATGGCTTATGCTTTCATATCGGATCACAGTGTATTCATAATGAAAATTATGTAACAGCTATCGAAGTAGCCCATTCTTTGATAAATGAACTGGAACTGGCCGGATTCGATATCAGAGTGCTTGATATTGGGGGCGGTTTTCCGGTGGAATATATCGAACCGGTTCCTGAAATCGAAGAATTCTGTGTGCCAATAAATAATGCTCTTGAGAAACAGATCCGTCCGGGAATTAAAGTCGTCTGCGAACCGGGAAGATTCATAGCCGCTACACCCGCAACGCTGATTACTTCAATTATTGGCAAAGCCTATCGGGATGGAAAAATCTGGTACTATCTCGACGATGGTCTTTATTCGACTTTTTCCGGCATTGTATATGATCACTGCCAGTATTCTGTCATAAGCAATAATCGAGGCGAAAACGAACTAAGCGTCCTCTCCGGTCCTACCTGTGATTCTTTTGATGTCTTGTACGATGGCATCATGCTTCCGGAACACAACGTTGGCGACCGAATTGCTTTTCTATCGATGGGAGCTTACTGTTCGGTTTCAGGATCGAGTTTTAATTCCATGCGCCGTCCTGAATATATGGTGGTTGAATAAATTATAATTGTCGCTTAAAGGAATATCATAAAAACGTGTATATCAAAGAAGAGGGAATGAGCGATCTCTGGAATGTCTGGTATAGCGAGCTTCACGAGGGGCATTCAGGACTAACCATCAAAATTGATAAAGTAATCGAATCAGTTGAATCGGACTTTCAAAGAATCGATGTCCTCCAGACCAAAGATTTCGGGAAGATGCTGGTTTTGTACGGCTCCCTTATGATCTGCGACAATGACAACAATGCCTACAATGAAATGCTGGCTCATGTCTCCCTCTTTACTCATCCTTCACCGAAAAAAATCTTGATTATCGGTGGTGGTGATTGTGGCACTCTGACGGAAGTTTTGAAACATCCTGAAGTTGAATCATGCACGATGTGCGAAATTGATAAAATGGTGGTTGAAGTTTCTAAAAAATACTTCCCCTATCTTACCAAAGGCGTCGATGATCCCAGAGCTAATTTGATTTTTGATGACGGCAAAAAGTATATCGAAGAGACCAAAGAAAAATTCGACATAATTCTTCTCGATCTCTCAGATCCTGTTGGACCAGCCGCTGAATTATTCCAGAAAGAGTTCCATCAGAAAGTTTATGAATGCTTAAACGATGATGGCATCATGGTCGCCCAGTCCGAATCTCCGTTTTACAACAAGGAAACCGTCAAAGCCCTATATAATAATTTTAATGAAATTTTCCCCATAGCGAAAATGTACACCTGCTTTATGCCGATCTATCCCTCGACCTATTGGTCATTCGCATTCTGCAGCAAGAAGTATGACCCAATCGAAGACTTTGATCAAAATCGCTATGACAAATTAAATCTTGAAACCCAGTATTACAATGACCAAATCCACCGCGCCTCATTTGCCCTGCCCCAGTTTGTAAAAGAGATAATAAAGAAGTAGGGATTATTTATTTGTTGGTAGCCTACCATGTTCCGTGGCTGGCGGATACTTCCGTCTGCCAGCTATCTTGAACAAATCC
>CAYPUP010000154.1:0-5887 GCA_964413795.1 uncultured Ignavibacteriales bacterium | reverse complement strand
TCCTATAATTAATAGGATTACCAGACCTTTTTTTATTTTTTACCGGACACTAGTGATATTTTTAAATAAAGTAAAAGTTTGAATTTTATATGAGAAAAGATTTAGTAAATAAATTAACAATTGTATCATTAGTATCACTTCTGAGTTTTGTTTCCTGTGGTGTTGGGTGGAATAGGGTTATAGAAGAAGGTATGCAAGGAAAACCAAAGTCAAAAGATCCTATTACTTTAGATTATAGATATTTTGCACCAGAAAATCTTCAAGGTATGTATGATCATATTTTAAAATCTAAAAATGCTGGAGTGGATTCACTTGCTGGGGGAATAGATTTTTCTAGTTCTTTTAGCAAACTTTTAACAAATAGAGATATTGGATCTTATTTGGGAGATAGTGTAAGATTTTTAAATTCTTATAATCCTACAGGAGAAATTTCTGGATCTGATATGGTTGATTTATCAGCCTCTTTAGCATCTAATTATGGTATTCCTTGGGGTCTTTTTATTTATGATGGTCCTGGAAAAACAGGTCCTCAAACAGGACTTTTTTTGCCTTCTACACATATTAAATTTGCTTTGTTAAAGCAGAAGAGTGGGCCAGAAGTAAGGCTTTCTGGGGATGGAGTAGACTATGTTCCTCTTGTTTTTTCTCCATCAGAATCTTATACTGCAAATAGAATTTTGGTTGATGCAGTAACTCGTGGTGCTTGGAAATTTTCTGGAGTTAAGGAAGTTAATGGAGTGAGGACCAATCATCCCCCAAAAGAAATTATTCTTGATGGTGTTAATTATGGATTTAACAATGGAGTCTATAGTAATGGTAAAGATACTTTAGATTTAAATTTAAAATAATTTTTGGCCGTGTCATAAATTTTGTGCAAACAGTTAATTGGTTACTTCAAATTTTTGGCACTCTATCTCCAAATCGTATATCTGGTAGCCCATCCGCTTGCGGTGGGTTTACTGTTCATAAAAAGTCAGGAAGACATCCGCAATTGGCAGACTGGCCTACTCGAAAAACCCGTCATAACGTTGGAAATTATATTCTGTCTTTCCCCAACTTGATTGGGAATCCATGTTGTATTAGAAAGATGGAAACCCGCATTCGTGAGTATAACTAGAACAATAAATGCTTGACTTGCATCACTAAGATTTGCAAAATTGGGGCATGAAAGAATCCCTGCATTACAACATCCGTGATATTCTGGCCATACCGCATCGGGCGCTATCGGCCAAACGGATTATCTCCATGACTCTCTTTCTCTGCATCGGAACTTTGTTGTATTCCCTCTTCACTTATAGCGCTTTAGCGCTCGATGGAGAACCGCTGAATATCTACTGGGCGGTTTTTGGTCTGCTGCCGTTTGCCCTTTTTAAAATGAACAGTTTCATGGCCGGACTTTTGTATATTATCGGGATATTTTTGTTTTTGTTATCTTTAATGCTTGGCTTCTTTGCTGTCTCCGCTATCGAAATCGAACAGATCAGAGGGAACCGCTTCTTCAGTCTTGGCAAAGCAATCAAATTCAGTTTCCAAAGATTGGGACAGTTGTTCATTTCCGAATTTGCAATTATATTGTTTATCATCCTGATCATAATATTATATGCCATTTTAGGTCTGCTTACCCGCATTCCGTTTTTAGGGGAGTGGCTCTACACTTTGACATTTATTATCCCCGGTTTTATAATCGCCCTGTTTACGGTTTTTATCATTTTGGTATTAACAGTCTCGATAATGCTGTTACCGGCTGTGGCGGCGGCAGAGAAAGAGAAAGAATCATTCAATACGATTATAATGACCTTTTCGACCATTGTCCGACAGCCATCACGATGGTTAACCTACACGGTATATTCTGTGGTAACCGCAAAAATTGCCAGCTATGTTTATGCCTACTTTTGTTATCGCGCCATTCAGTTTTCGACCTGGTCAGCTTCATTGACTGCCGGTGATAAGCCAATAAGTTTGATCAAAGCGGGTCTCTCGCATCTGCCGGTAAAATCGGATTTGGTAAAAGAGACCCTAAGTGTTTTTCCCGGAGTAAAGTGGGGGGTATTAGTAAGCAAATGGGCCTATTCCAATAATGATGATCTCTCAGGATACCTCATGGCGGGAATGTTATTCCTGATTTTTGCCAGTATTATCGGTTATGGTTTTGCCATAATTGCCACCGGGCAGGCGCGAGCTTTTACGATTATACGCTTCCTCAAAGATGATTACAAAATTTCAAGCGAATCCCCCTTGTTTGAAGATAATGGGGAGGGGCTTAGCCCCAATAATTAGACCAGAGTAAATATAATTTCATGACACGAATCCGCTCAATTAAATCGATGCAAAGGGTTGTTAGAGAGTTAGCAGCAAAAAAAAAGAGGCTGAGTCTCGTGCCGACAATGGGCTTTCTTCACGACGGTCATCTCTCTCTGATAAAAAGGGCTAAAAAAAATTCTGATGTAGTTATTGTTTCAATTTTTGTCAACCCGACCCAGTTTGCTCCTAACGAGGATTTAAAAAAATATCCCCGCGACATGAAAGGAGATTTGCTGAAAATTAAAAAGGCCGGCGGTGATTTTGTCTTCACCCCCGATGCCAAAGAAATTTACCCCGAAAATTTTCAGACTTATGTTACGGTCGAGAATTTAACCAAAACCCTCGAAGGAAAATCCCGTCCGGGCCATTTCAGGGGGGTTACAACAATTGTCAGCAAACTGTTTAATATCTGCCGCCCCGATGTGGTTGTGTTCGGCATGAAAGATTACCAGCAAGCTTTAGTTTTAAAACAGATGACCAAAGATCTCGGATACCCGGTAAAGTTTATCATAGCCCCCACGGTTCGTGAGTGTGACGGTCTGGCGATGTCGTCTCGCAATTCATATTTCACCCCTGAGCAGCGCCAGGAAGCAATTTGCTTGTACTATGCTCTTCAAACAGCGAAAAACATGGTTAAAGCCGGGAAGCGTAAGACAGATGTTATTGAGAGAGAAATGAAAGCGGTTATCAAAGCTGCCTGCCCGTCAGCTAAAAATGAATATATAGCATTTACTGATTTTGTAACTATGTCATCCGTGAAAATGATAAAAAAGAATACCATCTGCTCTTTGGTGGTCAGAGTCCACCAGGTCCGGTTAATAGACAACACAAAGCTTACCTGACAAATCTGGCATTCCCGATTATTTACCTTTTAAAAAATCTTGACCTTACGTATTACTGTTATAGATTGCCATTAACTGAAAATGGATAAAATTGTTGTAAATAGACAGGTTGTATAAATGAAAGAACGCAGAAATATTGGATTAGAGTCTCCCGGGGTTTGTGTTGCCGTGGTGCATAAAGACCTTGATGGCTGGAAGTTTCTGGTCCTCCAAAGATCCCCTAAGGAATCCTATGGCGGGTTTTGGGGCTTTGTCACCGGGAGCAAAAAAGGGGATGAAACGGTGGCCCAGTCGGTTTACCGTGAAATGGTAGAGGAGACTGGAAATCACCCTGTGAGTATGTGGGCGACCGAATATGTTATCCAGTTTTATGAGCCTGAAAATGATAAAATATGGATATTGCCTCTAATCGTAGCGATTCTTGAAGATGGAACCAAAATAACTCTTTCAGATGAAAATTCAGAATATCGCTGGCTGTTCCCCAATAAAGCCAAAAGGCTTCTTAGCTGGAAAAACCTGATTCGGGCGGTAGATGATATCAGTGATGAGCTGTCAATTTTTCCAGCCAGAAACTGGATCGAAATCAAACCCTGAGGAGAGAGCTAATTTCAATGATTTTCTGTGGATTAGATGCCTATGTGTCATCTGATAAAATGGTGGGAGATAAACCCCCACTCTACGCGTTTTAAATGTTTTTCGTTATCCCTAAGTATAATAATATTACACGCGTAGAGGGCGGCCTTGTGTCGCCCGGTTTGTAGGTACAAAATCAGATTCAATTTAAAATGTAAATAATTTAACAAATTAAAAATACAGGAACCGACTGCATATTCTGAAGTTAAAAGAGTACGTATTATTGTGAAAGATCTTGACGAATATGCAGTTTTAAGTATATTTCGCCGGATTGAAACGAAAACAGGATTTTGATATGTTGATAACTGTTTGTAAATCAAAAATTCATCGGGCGACAGTCAAATTTGCCAATCTTGATTATGTCGGGTCAATTACGATTGATTCCAATCTGATGAAAGCAGCTGATCTTATCCCTTATGAGAAGGTGCAGGTTGCCAATATTTCCAACGGTGAACGGTTTGAGACATATGTAATCGAAGGGGAAGCCGGAAGCGGGAGTATAGGGCTCAATGGAGCGGCAGCCCATAAAGGTTCGGTGGGGGATCTGGTTATTATTATTGCTTACGGCCTTATGGATAAAAAAGAAGCGGCCAATTTTAAACCGGCTATTGTTTATGTTGATAGCGATAACAAAGCTGTTTCATAATAGTCAGGGCTTGTCGGGTATTCAAAATCAAAATGGAGCATTAAATGTCTGATAATAAAGCTGTTATTGTACTTGCCGCCGGGAAGGGTAAAAGGATGAAATCTGAAATCCCCAAAGTACTGCATGAAGTCAACGGCAGGCCAATTATAAAAATTCTGCTCGATACATTGATAACACTCGATTTTTCAAAAATAATTGTAGTGGTTGGATTTAAAGGAGAGATCGTCGTAAAAGCTCTCGAAGGTTACCCGATTGAAATTGTCTGGCAGAAAGAACAATTGGGAACAGGACATGCGGTTCAGATGACGGCTGAAATTATGAAAGATTTTGTAGGGACCACTCTGATTGCTTTGGGGGATGTTCCATATCTTTCTGTCGATTCTATTAATTCCTTGTATGAAACATATAATCAAACCGCCTCCTCGGCTACCTGTCTTTCAGCCATACTTGAGGATCCGGATGGTTATGGCCGGATAATCAGGGATGGAAAGACAAATGTCTTAAAAGAAATTGTTGAGCATAAAGATGCTTCCGAAGAAGTATTAAAAATCAATGAAATCAACAGCGGGGCTTTTTGCTTTGATAATAAGGAGCTTTTTTCAGCTCTTAAGGGAATCAAAGATAACAATGCTCAGAGAGAGCTTTATCTGACAGATACTATTAAGATTATGCATGACAAGGGTTTAATAGTTACAGTGGCTGTTGCGAAAAACCCCGATGAGGTAATTGGAGTTAATTCCACCAAAGAATTAAATGAACTTTCGGATAAATTTTCCCATTGAAAATATTCTTTTATTGATCAAAAACAGACTTTATGCGTTATAAGTATATAGAGTGGATAGTAATGTTTCGATAAAATTAGTGAAGGATTATTATTGACCTTTATTATTAACTGATATACCTTTAACAAAATATAGTTTGAGAGTTTATATGCGAATTTCAATTTTTATTATTATTTTATTATGTGCAGCATCAGTTTTTCCTCAGTTTGTTGATAAGCTTGATTTGGAAAGATCAGCCAAGGCAAACAGCCTCGGAGTGATGCCGGTAGCACAACCATTCTCTCTTATTGATTTATCACGAGTACGTTTTTCCCATAGTTATTCTATTTCCTACTTTTCGGGTTATCAGAGTGGGTCGGCCGGATTATGGAACACCAGCATGTTTTATGATTTTTCCTCAAAGCTTTCATTAAACTTAAATCTTGGTGTTATGCACAACACTGGCGCAATCTGGGGTGATGGGAAAAACGATGCCACTTTTCTGCCTGGATTTCTGCTTGATTACCACCCTTCGGAAAAATTCAGACTCTCAATTGGAATGCAAACTTATAGCGGAGGATTTTATCCCCTGAAATATTAACTCTCCACCCAGTCTCGGCCCCTTCGGTCATGGCTGTCAGGAAATTGTATTTTCCGTTCAGCATCTTCGACCCGCCGAATAAACCTGCCGGCATCTTCGATAT
>CAYPUP010000153.1:0-5891 GCA_964413795.1 uncultured Ignavibacteriales bacterium | reverse complement strand
TCCTGGGTGCAGTTTTTTAACGGCTATAAAAATGATTTGAAAGAGCTTTCGGATATATGCAAGAAGCATGATATCTATTTTGTGGTCGATGCTATTCAGGGAATGGGAGTGGAGCCATTCGATATGAAAAAATATGATATCGATATCCTAAGTTCCGGCTGCCAGAAGTGGATGCTCTCTCCGCAGGGATGCGGCTTCTTTTATCTCTCAGACAAGGTTCGTGACAGCATCAAGCCGCCCATGATGTCCTGGCTGAGTATTGACTGGAAGATGCAGTTCAGTGATCTGTTTAAATATGAAGAGCCTTATTTTGATTCAGCCCAGCGATTTGAAATGGGCTACTATGTCGTGATGAATATATTGGCCATGAAAGAAGCGGTCAAAATTTTCAGAGAACTGGGTCTGAAAAATATCCAGCAGCATAATTATGAACTGATCGACAGTCTGGCTGACTATATTAAAAGCGAACCATTCTATTCGATAACATCGTCAATGGATAACAAGCATCGTTCATCGATTTTCACTTTTACCTGCAGGGATTACCGCCAACTCTGGCAGCATCTTTCGGAACTTAAGATTATTTTAGTTCCGCGCGAAGGATCTATCCGGGTTTCGGTTCATCTGTTTAATGATCAAAGCGATATTAATAAAATGATTCGGATTTTAAAAGGATGGGCAGCAGGCAAAGCCTGATTTATTTATTGCTTACTAAATGATTACAAATAAGTTGGGCTGCAATTTTGTGTCCCAAAGCGTTAAAATGAATAGGATCGACCAGAGGGTCATCGAACAGGTTATCATATTTATCAAACTCAATGGCCAGATCGACCAGCTCTATATTTTTTTCAGCGGCAATTTCGCGCATAATCTGATTGTATTTCTCGTGAAATGAATGCAGGCCGGATTTATATCCAGCCGGATAGTATTTCTCAAGCGAAGGAATCGGCGAAGTCAGTAAAATCGGGCGGGCATTGTCGGCAATTATTGAATCAACCAGTTCATTAATATTAATACTATAATCTTCGGGGTTTACCCTATAGACAGGCGATTGCCTGTCAAAAAGAGAGTCCGGATGTTGTTCTATCGTTGAGAGCAATCCTTTTTTGAGCAGGCGGTAAGTGTGTAACTTTGAAAGTTGATTTTGAATTGTTATCAAAAATTGCGGCAATGGCATCTGTTCTTTATCTGAAATTTGCGATGCGGCCGCCCAATGGTCATTAAAGGCAAACATGATGGTTATTATGTCAGCTTTTAGTTGTTTAAGATCAGAATTATAAAACCGTTTACCCTGAAGAGAAGTATAGCCGGGAATAGCGCCGTTAATAATTTCATATTCTTCATTCAGCATTTTTTCCAGCTGTCTGATATAGCTTTGATCGTAATTGACCCCCCAACCAAATGTACAGGAATTCCCAAGTGACAACAGGCGCGGCTTGTCTTTTTTTAAATTTATATCAGGCCCATGCAGGCCGAGAGAATTGATATGATAAGTTTTACCTATAAAAAATTTTGAGGATACTTCGTTGTCCGGACTTAAACGCCAGAAAAGATCATAATCTTTTTTGAATATTTCGGGATAATCAAGAGCGCGATTGAGAACAAAAAAACGATTTTGGAAAAAAGGATCAATATTTAGCAGTCTTACCACACTTTCTGCAATTAAAAGAAAGAGGCCAATTGATATAATCACCGCTAAAAACTTGACTGCCCATGTCGATCTGGTATTAGACATGGCGGGAATATACAATTATGCCTCTATAAAGCTATTAATAATTTATTTTTTGGAATAGATGGGATTACTAATTATTGAATCAATCGTCAGGGCGGCAACACCATGTCCCTGGGCATTAAAATGAACCGGATCACTATAGGCATCATCAAAGAGGGTATTATAATTATCAAATAATGTCTGCAAATCGACAACCGGCACATTTTCCTTTTGTCCCAGACGCCTGATTTCATTTTGGTATCTTTTATGTTTAGCATGCAGAGGTGAAGAATCTGCGTCAATATAAATACCCAGAGATGCAACCGGAGGAATTAATAGTATCGGTTGAATATTATTATTTTGGGCTGTTCTGACTATCGAACGGAGGTTCATGTAAAATTGATCGATACCAACCCGGCAAGTAGAGCTTAAATCACCAATTTCAACTTTTTTTTCGTCATCACACATAGTCAATATGATTTTTCTTACAGCCTGGTATAATTTGAGAGGGGATAATAAATTATGTATATAAATAATCCACTCGGAGGGAGTCTCCTGCTCGGCGTCGGTTATGCCCTGTCCGGCTGACCATTGATCGTTCCAGCCAAACATTATAAGAACAATATCAGGCTCAAGACCAAGTAATTCCTTCTCGAAAAATATTTTACCCTGATGCGAACTGTATCCAGGCACACCGGCGCAAATCACTTCTGTTTGTATGTCTTCTTTTTTCTCAATCAAATTTTGCAGCAATGACACCCAGGTTTGTTCATAGGGAACACCCCAGCCGAATGTGCAGGAGTTGCCCAGAGCCAAAATTCTCAAATCCGGTTTATCTTTTTGAATTTCAGGACCTCTTAAGCCTGCTGAGTTGATTTGATAATCGATATAACTGAAGCGGCGCGATGATATTTTCTGGTTTTCTCTGAAACGCCAGAACAGATCGCAGTCTTTTTTGTAAACTTCGGTGAAGTCAATATCCCGGTTTACCGGAAAAAACTGGTTCTTATAATAAAAATCCGTATCCATGGCTCTTAAGGCAAATTCAGAGATGAATAAGAATAAAAGCAGGGAAATAAGACTGACTGATATTTTTATATAAATAGGAATATTATCATTGTGATCGATGTTAGACTTATCCGGCATAAGAAACATCCTGTTTTAGAACAGCGAATAGATAAACGGAGCCAGTGCTGAAGATTCCGTAAATATAACCAAAACAGAAAGAAGCACCAGAAAGATCATAATTGGCCCCAGCCACCATTTTTTGGATGTTTTTAAAAAGTAGATAAGTTCAGAAAATATTTTCAATCTTCCGGACATGGCGGTTACCCTCTTTAGCTATTCTTTACATTTATAAATTAACCGATACAATTATCAGTCATCGGCTTTTTCAAACCTGAATTTATTATTTAGTTCTTCAGTAATAGCTTTCTTATTGATAATATAAATGCCTAACAGCAAAATGTCAATACCTCCGGAGCAGAAGGTGGCAAAGGCATCCTCGGGCGTGTTGACAATCGGATGTCCACGGAGGTTAAAAGAAGTATTTAAAACAACGGGCACACCGGTTAAATCCTTGAATTCCCTTAAGATACTATGAAAAACAGGATTGTCTTTTGGGGATACGGTTTGGATGCGGGATGAATTATCTACATGAGTAACAGCCGGGATAATTTCCCTTTTATCTTTATGAACCTTAAAATTAAATAGCATAAAAGGATATGCGTTTTCGTCGCATTCGAAATATTCTCTGGCATGCTCTATCATTACAGCCGGTGCAAAGGGGCGGAACGGCTCGCGGTATTTTACCGCCGCATTGATTTTTTCCTTCATCCGGTTATCGCGGGGGTCAGCCAGAATTGATCTAAACCCCAATGCTCTTGGACCAAATTCCCCCGGACCCTGAAAGATGCCGACAATTTTTCCCTGAGCTATTTCATCAGCGGCCAATTTTGCCGGACTTATCTTATCATTTTTTATATAGGGGATACTATGCTTATTTAAAAACCTGAAAATTTCGCCGTCGCTATATTCAGGACCCAAATTAAAGAAGGGCTGCATACGTTTATTATCCCCGGTCAGTTTATGATGAACATAGAGGGCGGCTCCAACTGCTCCACCAGCATCACCCGAGGCTGGCTGGATATAAATGTTGTTGAAGAGATTTTCCCTGAGAAGCAGTCCATTGGCGGTGCAGTTAAGAGCAACTCCGCCAGCCATGCAGAGATTTTCCATGCCGCTCTCTTTTTTAACATGTCTGGCCATGCGGAGAATAATTTTTTCGGTTACTTTCTGAATCGAAGCAGCTACATCATTATGATATGAAGATAATTTTGTTTCCGGTTGACGGCGCGGTTGGCCGAATAATTTTTCAATCTTTTTTCCGGTCATGGTCATGCCATGATGGAAAGTGAAATATTTCATATTAAGATGAATAGAACCATCATCATGAATTGTAACGAGGTTGTTTTCAATCAGGTCGGCGTATTTTGGTTCCCCATAAGGAGCCAAACCCATAATTTTATATTCCGCTGAATTAACCCGGAAACCGAGATAATAAGTAATCGCTGAATAAAGAAGCCCGACCGAATGGGGGTAGTGCATTTCCCTGATCAGCTTGACACTGTTATTATTCCCAATGCCATATGAGGCATTGGCCCATTCACCAACGCCGTCAATTGTGAGAATAGCCGCTTTATCGAAGGGAGAGCTGTAAAATGTTCCGGCCGCATGGGAGAGATGATGGGGGAGAAAGAGCATTTCTCCTTCAAAATTAAGTTCTTTTCTGATAGTATATTCAGTCCATAGCTTTCTTCTTAACCAAATGGGGATAGCTTCGAGAAAAGGACGATAGGAAATAAAGGGGGTAGCCATATAACCGGTAAGAATACGATCAAATTTGAGAAAGGGCTTGTCATAAAAGACGATATAATCAAGGTTATTTACTTCAATACCGGCTCGGTTCAGGCAATATTTGACAGCACCGGAAGGGATTTCAGGGTCATGCTTTTTACGGCTGAACCTCTCTTCGCTTGATGCTGCCAATAATTGGCCATCAATAACTATAGCTGCCGCGGCATCGTGATAAAAACATGATATGCCAAGAATTTTCATTATCAGCTCTGCCGTTTTATTGATTCCAAATCAGGGTCACCATTTATGATTGTCTGCCAGTTAGTACCGGCATTTACTTTGGATTTTTTGGTTTTGAGCGGATCCCAGCCAAACAGCTTCATTATCAGCCCAATTGGAGAGATAACCAGAAAATAAAAGATTGTCACCAGCAGCCGGGTTTGAAATCGTCCGAAAGCATGGGCGATTATTTTCCATTTTTGCCATATGTTTTTAAAAAATTCTTTCATATATTATCTGCTAATGTACTAAAAGTATTTGATGATTGCGAGATACTTTTGTATCTCATTATTATTATAACTGAATAATTATAGCATTTTAGAGAGTTGTCAATAGTATGACCGAAGGTTTTGAGAAAATTCTGATAACAGGTGCAACCGGTTCTCTTGGCAAGCAGCTTATCTATGAATTGAATAAAAGGGGCAAAAAGCCGATCGCGCAGGTCAGGGTTACTTCAGATACCAGTTATATTGATTCCCTTGGATTGGAAAAACGAACCGCGGATCTGGAGCAATTTGACCAAATTCCCCCACTTGTAGCGGGGATAGATGCTGTCATCCATTGTGCTGCTGTAGTAAATTTTCACCGGAACAATCAGGATCGTTTTACTAAACTTAATGCTGAAGTTCCTTCTGAATTATATAAAGCGGCACAAAATGCCGGAGTAAAGAAGTTTATCCATATTTCCACTGTAGTGGCAATAGCAGCTATTCGCAGAAAAGCAGGATATGTTAATGGTAAAGTGGGGACACCGTATAAAGTATCCGAAGAGTCCGAGTACAATCTGGATAGTTTTAATATTCCCTATTTCAGAACCAAGCGCGATGCTGAACTTAAGTTATTGGAATTAGCCAAAAACAGCCATACCGAATTGGTAATCATTAATCCGTCGATTATAGTAGCCCCGTCCAGGACAGGGGACGATCGAGGAAAAACACGAAAGAGCTTCAGTCGTTTTGTCATTCCAAGTTTTCCCAATCGCGTAAATCTGGTTGATATCCGTGATGTAGCTCCGGCGATAATAAATGCACTGGATAAAGGGCGACAT
>CAYPUP010000152.1:0-5944 GCA_964413795.1 uncultured Ignavibacteriales bacterium | reverse complement strand
TGTTTTGGCCAATCCCGGCACACCTACCAGGAGGCAATGACCCGAAGAGAGTAATGAAATCAAAAGTTGTTCGATTACTTTATCCTGACCGATAATAATTTTTTCAATTTCTTTTTTTATTTTATTATAGGCAGCGTTTAGGTTTTCAACCGCTTTTAGATCCGAATTCGCATCAGAAAGGACCACTTAAACCTCCGGGAGAAGATATGTTTACTATTAATAACTATTTATCAGTCTTAGGATTATACGCATTAATCCGCCTTAATATCCTGATTTATATATATTTCAGGATAATTTATAAAATAGCTACAGTTTATTTTTTTGAATATTTTATTTCAATAGTCAGCATTTTTAACTTGAGTAATATTCACCAAAATACCTATAAAAGTAGAGTAATTTAATCCTTCTGGCTGATGTTTTACTATACTTATCTAAGTCTAACTCTTTTGTTAGCAAAAAGTTAGTTCCATTGTTTTATGTGGAAAAGAGACTCTTTTAATAATAGTCTTTATATTCTATCTTGTTGCAGGTCAGATAGTTAATTAGTTATCCACCGTTAGCGGCATTTTTCCACAATTCAAGAAATAGTGTTAATTACTTTGATTCTTTCTCATCGGCTAATGTGAATTTCAATGAGTCTTTCTTTTCAATTTTTTCATTTTTTTGTGGAGGTAAAAAGCCGAGATCCGGAATTTTGTTTTTCATATTACAGGCTCCACAGAAAACCGCTCCCTGTTCAATAACAAGTGATTTTGTTTTAAGGTCGCCGTCCATTTCGCAGTTTGTCTGGAGTTCAACTTTTTCAGAATTTAGGATATTACCGCGCATCTTGCCGGCAATAATAGCCGAATTGGAATCAACCTCTGCATCAACGATGCCTGTCGGGCCGATTGTTACGCATTCCGAACAGATCACTTTACCGTTTACCGTTCCATCGATTCTCAAATCACCTTTTACATCAACGGTGCCGGTGATTATTGTGTCTTTGCCAATTATAGTACTCATAAGTCCTTCCGACTCGCTAAGATTGTTTTTTTTCATAATTATATTCCAACGGATTTATAGGGTTATCATTTATTCTTATCTCATAATGAAGATGAGGTGCGGTTGATTTGCCCGTATTGCCCGATAGAGCAATTCGGCTTCCGGCTGAAACATGCTCGCCCGACTCTACTAACAGAGAGTCATTATGGCCATAAATAGTTGAAATGCTATCATTGTGTTTGATTATGACCATATTTCCATAAGTTGAATCAAAAAAGGCAAATTCGACTACCCCAGCAGCCGTGGCAAGGACAGGAGTCCTCACTGCGCAGGCCAGATCTATTCCCGGATGATAATGATCGACATTAATAATTTCAAAATCCTGGGTGATAAATCCCTGCAATGGAAGACCGGCCGGGATGGAGACGTCGATTGTAGAAGAACGTGGTAAAATTGCCTGTGGTGTTTCGTCAAGCGAGGCAAACAAGGTAGAATCATCCGGAATTTCAGGAAACTTAAAATCGATTCCGGCCATTTTGGTTAGACGCTCGACAACTTCACGGGTCTGCATAAGATTTTCTTCCAACAACTGCACCTTGTAATAATATTTTTTCAGTCTTTCGTTCTCGCCTTTTAACTTATCAGTCATTGCGGCTCTGGCTAATACCGAAGAATAAAATGAAAAGAAGGCGATAATGCCGAACAATAAAACAACAAAACCGATAACAACTGCTTTCAGGATCCATTGCCGCATTCTGAATTCGCGCCGCGATCCGGTCCCTTCGGGAAGAAGCATCAATGTGACATATTTGCCTTTGTTCATTTTTTATCAGCCGATTTTTTGAAACAGATCCAGCAGGCGGTTAAGATCCGATTCACCATAGTATTCAATTTCAAGCCGCCCCTTTTTTAGACCATGCTTAATTTTGACCGAAGTGCCCAGAATTTGTTTCAGGTTCGACTCCACCTCCAGAATAGCTGGTAGCTTTATCCTTTGCATTTTTCTGCGCCTGGGACTTTTTGATGTCTCCTGCTCCAATGACCGCACGGAAAGAGATTCATCGTGGATACGATTAACCATTAACAGCATTTGTTCTTCAGTCTCTAAGGCAAGCAGGGTGCGGGCATGCCCTTCGCTTAGCTCTCCGGAGCGGACCATTTTAATAATACTGTCCGGCAAACCGAGCAGGCGTATCGTATTGGCAACAGCGGTGCGGCTTTTGCCGACTCGTTCAGCGAGCTCATTTTGAGAAAGATTACACCTGTCAAGAAGCGAACGAAAGGCTTCGGCGGTCTCAATCGGGTTGAGGTCCTCGCGCTGTATATTTTCAACCAGGGCCAGTTCCAGCATTTTATCTTCATCGACATCATCCATGATCACCACCGCCACCTCATCCAACCCGGCCAGCCGGGCAGCGCGGTATCTTCGCTCACCGGCAATAATGGTAAATCCAGACCCATTATTTTTTACTACCAGCGGCTGCATCATGCCGTTTTGCTTCAATGATTCAGCCAATTCTCTCAGGCTTTCTGCGCCGAATTCCCGCCGCGGCTGCATTGGGTTTGGCTCGATGCGGTCCAGCGAGACCATTCTATATTTTTTATCAATAATGGCAGTGGCGGAATGGCTCGGTATCAAAGCGTCCAGTCCTTTGCCCAGTACTACTTTTTTCATTGTCCCAGCACCTCTCTGGTTAGGGCCATATAATTTTCTGCTCCGGTCGAGAGAATATCATACAATATTATTGGTTTACCGAACGATGGCGCCTCGGAGAGGCGGACATTGCGGGCGATAACCGTTTCATAAACCTTACTGCTGAAATGTTCGCACACCTGGGAGCGAACTTCGCGGGAAAGATTAAGACGGCTGTCATACATGGTTAATAACACCCCTTCTATTTCAAGATCGGGATTAAGATGCTGCTTAACCAGTTCTACTGTTTTCATTAATTGTCCCAATCCCTCCAGGGCATAATATTCGCATTGGATTGGAATGATAATCGAGTTGGCGGCGGTTAATGTATTAATCGTTAATAATCCCAGCGACGGCGGGCAATCTATAATGATATAATCGTAATCATGGGTCACTTTTTCCAGAGCGGTCCTTAATTTGATCTCGCGCGACATCATCGACACCAGTTCCACCTCGGCGCCGACAAGTGATATTGAGGATGGCATCAAATGGAGATAGGCCATATTGGTCTCTAAAATTGCATCATGAAAAGTATTATTACCAATCAGAACATCATAAATGGAAATTTCAATTATGTTTTTATCAAAACCAAGGCCACTGGTAGAATTTGCCTGCGGATCCATATCTACCAGGCAGGTTTTATGTTCTGCAGCAGCCAGACATGAAGCTAAGTTAACGGCAGTTGTGGTTTTACCCACGCCACCCTTTTGATTTGCGATAGCTATTATTTTAGCCAATCAACGCTCCTTGTTGCACAAACACACAAATGAATGTGATTAATTTATAAGCCTATTTTACTGTTAGAGTATGATATAATCAACTAAAATGTTAAAGAGTTTCAAATTCTCTTCTAATGATTGTGTATCTATTTGAGGGATTGCTGGTTGTGGAAAAAATGTATTCATCGATTTTATAATTTTTATCATCAAATTTCAGGTCTGAATCTGAATAATAAATAAATGTCCCCTTATGATTTAAAAGTGATAATATCCGGGAGAGAATAGGTTTGGTGAGCTTAACCAGACGGAGGGTTATAAGATCAAATGAACTCTTTTCACCCTTAAAATCTTCAAACGAAACAGGGTGGATATCAGCTCTTTTTTTAAGAGCAAGAAGCATTCTTCTTAATGCAGCAGCTTTTTTTTGAGTTCTCTCTATTAAAGAAGCATTAATTAGATTCTGAGTAAGAATAATAGGGATAGAGGGAAATCCTCCCCCTGATCCAATATCAAGGTATCGGGCATCTTTTATTATTTCAATTTTATTTAGAGGTAATAATGATTCTGCCGCCAATTCTATAAGATTTTGAGGCGATCCATCACTATTAATAAATCCGCCAGTGGCAGTTTCACGTGAAACAAGGTTGATCTTTTCGTTTTCTTTAAGAAGGAGGTTGAAATAAACCGGAAGTAGCTTCTCTTTATCGAATTTGGCTATTATTTCGTCAGGATTGTATGGTATTTCTGTCATTATGCTCTCTGAGTACGATTGTGGCGGCTAAGGAAAATTGACAAAATAGATATATCTCCAGGAGTGACTCCCTCAATACGGCTGGCTTGTCCCAAAGATTGTGGTTTAAAGCGGAGAAATTTCAGTTTAGCCTCGGTTTTAAGCCCTGTTATAGTAGAATAGTCGAATTCGATAGGGATTTTATCAGATTCCATCTTCTTAAACTTGTCAATTCCACGCTGTTGCTTTTCGATATAACCAGAATATGTTATAATAGTGGCTGCTCGTTCGTAGGTCTCCCTGTCAAACCCGTTTGAATCTTCTTTTTTAATAATATCAAAAGCCTCATTAATAGAGATGCTGGGCTGTTTAATAAGATTTGCAAAACTGATTGACTCTGCTCGCTTGAATCTTTCGGCAAAAATACCCAGATTAGATACTTTTATTCTTTGTTTTTTTAGATAACTAATCAAATCCTCAGTTTTCTTTTGAAGCTCAAGAAAACTATTGAATTCATTCTTATCAATCAAGTTATATTTGTTAGCATATCCGCTCAGTCGATCGCGGGCATTCTCTTCACGAAGAGCCAGGCGATATTCAGCCCGGGAGGTAAACATTCGGTATGGTTCGGTGGTTGATCTGGTTGTCAGATCATCAATCATCACCCCCAGATAAGATTCGGATCGGTCAGGTATAAAAGGAGGTTCTTTTTCGATATATAAGACAGCATTTATGCCTGCAACAAGTCCTTGTCCGGCAGCTTCTTCATAGCCTGAAGTACCGTTAATTTGTCCGGCAAAAAAGAGGCCATTTACACGTTTTGTTTCCAAAGAGGGTTTTATCTGATGTGCCGGGCAGTAATCATATTCAATAGCGTAGCCCGGTCTGGTGATTACCACTTCTTCTAACCCCACAACAGTCTGGATAGCTTTTCGCTGAACATCTTCCGGTAAGGCTGTTGAAAAACCATTCGGGTAGATTTCATCGGTTCCGTTACCTTCCGGTTCAAGAAATATCTGATGGCTTTCTTTGTCGGCGAAGCGGAAAAATTTGTCTTCAATAGAGGGGCAATATCTGGGTCCGGTTGAGCTTATTTGTCCTGAGAACATGGGGGATTTCCTGAAATTTTCAGAAATAATTCTTTTTGTTTCCGGGCTGGTATTGGTCAGATAACAACAGGATTGCTCGAATTTTCTTTTTTCAGAGCGATGCGAAAAGAATGGGATCGGTTCTTCGCCGGGTTGAATTTCACATTTTGACCAGTCGATGGTCTTTCCATCAAGTCTGGGAGGGGTTCCGGTTTTTAATCGGCCGACTTCAAATCCATACGATAGAAGGGAATCACTTAGTTTATAAGCTCCTTTCTCCCCCATTCGTCCAGCCTTGATCTTTTTCTCTCCAATGTGAATCAATCCCCCTAAAAAAGTACCGGTGGTTAAGACAACACAATGGCATTGGATTGTTCTTTTGTCATCAAGTAGAAGACCGGTAATAATATTATTTTCTGTCAGAAGTTCATCGGCCGTTGCTTCGATAACAGTAACATTTTTAATATTATTGATATAGTTAACTATATAATTATTATAGGCTTGTCTATCTGCCTGGACGCGGGTGGACCAGACCGCCGGACCTCGTGATAAGTTCAATCTTCGGAATTGAATACCGGTCGCATCAATAGCCATCCCCATCACACCCCCCATAGCATCGACTTCTTTTACAAGATGTGATTTTCCAATGCCACCAATTGCCGGGTTGCAGGACATCAAAGCCAGCTTGTTAGCATCCATGGTGACAATAGCTGCTTGTTTTCCCATACGA
>CAYPUP010000151.1:0-5962 GCA_964413795.1 uncultured Ignavibacteriales bacterium | reverse complement strand
GATTTAAATCACAATATTGAATTTACAAGACAATTCACTCAAGTACAGATGGAAGGGGTGCAACTCAATCCCATTAACACTTTTGTAGAATCAATTGTAGGATCGTACAAACTTAATACCCTGGCCTGGGTATCATCGGTAATATTTATTTTATTCTGCATCCTATTGATTTCACGGTTTGGTCTGGGGATGAGGAATTCTGCTTTGAGGATTTCTACGACTGTTATATTTATATTCTTAATAATAATTTCAGGACTTACAACATTCGAGTATAGAAATGACTTTTTAACCCGTCGGGCTGTTATAATTGCAGAAGAGTCGTCTGTTTTAAACGGTCCTACAAACAATTCGGATCTTGAGTTCCAGGGTGCTCCGGGGTTAATTGTCGAAATACTTAATGAATCCGGCGAATATTATAATGTCCTTTTTGAGAACAAAAGAAGAGGTTGGATTCAAAAGGATCTTTTAACCGAAATATAAACCTGCCTCGTTATTATCAACTTTAATTTTATTGACTCTTCTCAACTCAAATTCTATCTTAAATTTTGTTTTTTAATTTAAAAAATGATGCAAGACTATGATTTGGAAAAAAAAACAATTCTGGGGTATATTAATTGCCATTGCACTTTTAGCTTATTGTGTTAAAGATGTTACTTTTAAAGAAATTACAGATCTGTATTACCGAGTCGATTTGTTATATCTGTTAATTGCTCTCATCTGCTCTTTTCTATTTGTTGTATTAAAAGCCGTCCGCTGGAAAATAATGGTAAATACCCAAAAAAATATTCCAATTGTACGCAGTATCACTCTCTATTCAGCCGGACAGGTACTAAATATTCTCATGCCGGCTCTTACCGGCCAGGTAGGGAGAATGTTTCTTTTTGCTAAAAAAGAAAACTTGCGTAAGACTTTTGTTTTTTCCACGATAGTTCTTGAAATTCTCTTTGATGC
Organism: uncultured Ignavibacteriales bacterium; assembly: GCA_964413795.1. Taxonomy (GTDB): domain Bacteria; phylum Zixibacteria; class MSB-5A5; order GN15; family FEB-12; genus DAOWMZ01. The sequence continues at coordinate 5,011 of CAYPUP010000151.1, read as the reverse complement.
CATTACCCTGGTGTTTTTCCTCTTTTTAACTTCCTTCGCTTTTGCCTTTCCGGAAAAATACCGCTCGGTGAGCTGGATTATTGCTATTATAACGCTCGCGCTATTAACGTTATTATACCTATTTCTTAGGTATCATAAAAGCCTTGAAGACTTCGGGAGAAAAAGATGCCGTGATCGATGGCCTGGCTTTTATATCGGTGCGAAAAAATTTATTCGTTCATTCATTAAAGGGATCGAATTATTGCGATCCAGCAGGCATCTGGCCGGCTCTTTAATAATATCCCTATTGTTTTGGACAGCCCATATGCTGGTGGTTTTCTTTCTTTTTAGAGCTTTTGGCTTTGGACTCCCTCTTGGCGCAGCGGCGGCTGTAATGATTATAAACACCATCGCCCTGCTGGTTCCGATTACTCCGGGGAATGCCGGAACATTTGAAATTGCAGTCAGTACTTCTTTGATTGCCTTTTCTGTTGGTCGATCGGATGCGGTTATGTTTGCTTTGGCTCTTCATTTTATAGATCTTATCCCTATGTATATTTTAGGGGTAGCCTTTTTAAAAATGGAAAAAGTGTCAATTAAAGAAATAAAATCCCAGCATGAAGAAGAAACAATTCTCGAACACGTTGATGAAGAGGGTACTTTGATCGATAAGGAGGAGATAGTATGATTAAATCATTTTTATACCTCCCGGGTAATGATGTCAAAATTATGGAGGGTATTCAGGATTTTGATCGATTGGTTAAAAATAAAGATGCAATGTTATGGGTCGATATGTGCAAGCCGACCGATGAAGAATCTTTTATCTTAACTCATGATTTTAAGTTCCACCCCTTGGCAATCGAAGATGTTCTCTCAGAAAAACCACGGACCAAAATCGATGATTATGAATCATATATTTTCCTTGTCTTTCAGATAGTGGATTATGTCGGCCGGGAAGAGGGGTTAAAAATTGGGGAAATAGATCTTTTTCTCAAAGATAATTCTCTGGTTACAGTTCATTATGACGATCACCGTATCTTTGATTATTTATATCATCGGGCAGAGCGGGATGAGCGGCTGATGTTGCGCGGGGTTGATTTTCTTTTCCATGCCGTGATTGATACGGTTGTTGATAATTATAATTCCACCCTGGATATCCTGGAATATGAGGTAGATCAGGTTGAAGATGATGTCCTGGAAGGGGGGCTTGATTCGGAAACCCTGACTTCAATTTTCACCTTGCGACGCGATATAGTTCATCTCAGACGTATTGTCCTGCCGCAAAAAGAAGTGGTTCTTAGGTTTACGAAGGAGACGTTCAAGCAGATTTCGGGTAAAACTGCTAAATATTTTTCCGATATTTACGACCATCTGGCTCGGATTGATGATATCGCTAATTTTCATCGGGAAATTCTGAATTCCTCGCTGGAAGTCTATTATTCCTCGGTTTCAACCAAAACCAACGAAATTATTAAAGTTCTGACTATCTTTACCGTTCTTTTCATACCACCCACATTTTTAGTTGGTTTGTGGGGTATGAATTTCGAGTTTATGCCCGAACTTAATATGAAATACGGTTATTTTTACTCATTAATGGTAATGTTTGTTATAGTAATTGGTTTAATCCTCTTTTTCCGCAAAAAAAAATGGCTTTGATTTAAAAATAATCTGAAACTATCCTTGACATTATACGATAATATATTATAGATACTGACCGGTAGGTATGTATGGATTTAATGGTTTTGGTAAATTAACAGGTAGGTATGGCGAAAAAAGAACAAAAGATAATGATGATTAAGCAAAGCCCCAAGCTTTCGGCTGAAACCAGACGCAGCCAGATCCTCAATGCCGCTCACAAGCTATTTGAAAAAAAAGGCTATCGGGCCACGACTATTGATGATATCGCAGAGAACGCCGGCTTGACCAAAGGGGCTGTTTATTATCATTTTAAAAACAAGGAATCGATCCTGAAATATATGGTTAAATGCGCTCTTGACGGTTGGATTGATGCTTTTAATAAAATTCCAAATGGTTCTCTATCGCCGGGGCAACTTCTAAATAAAGTTCGTGAAGCTGACTATAATATACCAATGCATAAGGCAAGCCATAATCTTTCTGTAATTTTTGAAATTATGCAAATTCCTAATATCAGAAAAATGGTCAATGAAGGCTATGGCTTTGTTGTGGAAGCCTGCATGAAATGCCTTGATGCCAGATATGTAAAATCAAAATCCCACCGGAAGCAGCTTGCAATTCTTGTCCTTCTTTTTTATGATGGTCTTTGCTGGGCAAAAAATTTTGAATCTACACAATTTGAATTTAATAAACAGGCAGGATTATTTGCTTCTCTGTTTGTACCTGTTAAAGAAAAAATACTCGAGAAAGGGAAATCTTCGTGATTCACAGCTCTGTACTGAAAATACCCGAATACTCCAAAATTAGTAGGTTGTTGGAGGCAGCATTATTGCTTCTGATAATCTTATTTATTGGAAATTCTGTCAAGGCTGAACCGCTTAAACTTACCGTTGATGAGGCAAGAGACAAAGCTCTCGAATTCAATCGGAGTTATTTATCGGCTAAAGAAGAAATAAACAAGGCTGATGGCGAAGTAGTCAAAGCCCGTGCCGGAGCACTGCCGACAATCAACGCCAACAGCCTTTACACCAGGAATTTCAATATTCCAAAAATGTATTTTGAGAATGATGGTGAAACTCAAAGCTTTCAATTTGGCTACAAAAATAGTTTTCAGTTCGGCCTTACGTTGCAACAATCGATTTTTCAGGGGGGTAAGGTTTTTACGGCATATTCAATAGCTAAAGATTACAAAAAATATACCCAGGCTCTTCTGGATCAGGTAAAAAATGAAGTGATTTACCAGGCTGAAATGCTGTTTTATTCTGCACTTCTTGAAAGAACACAATTATTGGTTTTAAAAAAAGCGTTTGAAGCTAATTCCTATAATCTTGAAGTAGTTGAAAAGCAGTATTCACAAGGAGTTGTCTCAGAATTTGAAGTTCTAAGAGCCCGAGTTGAAAAAAATAATTTACTGCCGAGTATTTTAGCCATTGAATCAAATCTTCGACTCTCTGAAAAACAATTAAAATCATTTATCGGAATAGATTTGAACCTGGAGATTGAACTTATAGAACAAGCGGATGATACTGCTGCATCAAATGTGCCAACTATGGATGCCCTAATTCAACAGGCATTAACGCAGAGACCGGAGGTAAAACAAACTGATCTGCTGGTTGATATAACTCGCAAAGCTGTTAAAATATACAAAGCTAATTATTACCCTTCCCTGGTAGCCTTTGCAGCCTATGACTGGCAGGCTTCATCGGACCAGTTCTCCATGAGTGATAATATAAGCAAATCTGCATCCGCGGGTCTTTCACTAAGCATTCCCATTTTTCAGGGCGGAGGGCGCAGTGGTGATGTAGGCTACAGAAAGGCCGATCATCGGCAGGCGCTATTAACTCAAATGCAGTTGAAGGATGACATCAAATTGGAAGTCGAAGGAGCCTATGACCGCTTAATGCAGGCAAAAAAATCTCTGGATATTCAGGGAGCCAATATTGCCGAAGCGGAAGAGGGACTTAGAATAGCCAATGTGAGGTATAAATCGGGAGTCGGAACGCAGCTTGAGGTGTTATCTGCCCAGGTGGCTTTGACCGATGCCAGAAATGCTCAGGCGGAAGCTATTTTTCAATTTCGCCAGGCAAGAGCAGAACTCAAAAAAACTACAAGTTTATAATCATAAAAATTGGAATTAAGTGAGATGAAAAAGAAAAACATAATTTATTACTCAGTTATACTGTCAATGATTGCTCTGCTTATTTCATGCAGCAATAATAAAAATGATGAAACTACAGAAATTATAACCGAACGGGAGATTCCGGTTAAAGTTATGATCACCAAAGAATCGACTGAAGAGATTGTTAAGACTTATACTGGAACACTTGAGGGTAAAAAGCAGGCTGTAATCTACAGTAAAATTGCTGAAGCGGTTAGTAAAGTTAATGTACGGGAAGGAAATCAAGTCAAAACCGATCAGGTTCTTGTTTCCCTGGACAACTATGGAGCAAGTTCGAGCTATCAGCAAAATCTGGCGTTGTATAAAAATGCCGAGAAGAATTATAATAAGATGGCTTATCTGTTTGAAGAGAAGGCTATCAGTGAATCTGCTTATGATGCTGCCAGGACCGAGTACGAAGTAAGCAAAGCTTCATGGGAAGCTGCTGATAAGCTGGTAAATATTCAGTCCCCCATTGAAGGTACGGTAACATCCTTATTGGTCTCCAAGGGTGATTATTTATCGGCTGGACAGCAAATTGCCACCATTGCCACTACTGACACCTTAAGAGTAAAGTTCGGTGTAAATGAAAAGGATATCAAACAGGTAAAAGAGGGAAATAGTGTTAATCTGATCGTTAATTCCCTAAATCTGACTGCAACAGGTTTTATAAGTACCGTCGCCGAATCAGCTGATCCGTTTACTCGTTCTTATCAGGTTGAAGCTCTCTTAATAAATACAAATAAGACTTTTTCTCCTGGTATGTTTGTCAGGGTTGAGATAATTATGGATGTTCTGGAAAATGTTATTACTGTCCCACGAGAAGTGGTTCTGAACCTTGATGGAAAGGATATGATCTATACCGTAAGAGATGACAAAGCCAGATTGAACGAAGTAATATTAGGGGAAGATCTCGACGGGCGAGTCGTTGTTTCTTCGGGGCTAAGCGCTGGAGATACTCTGGTTACGCTGGGGCAGGATTATCTGGAAAATGACATCAAAGTAAAAATTACAAGCGTGGAGACGGATAAATAATGAAACTCTCTGAGATAGCGGTAAAAAGACCTGTATTTGCCACCATGATGATTTCTGCCCTGTTAGTGCTGGGTATATTTTCATATTATGAATTGTCGGTTAATCTTTTTCCAGATGTTGATTTCCCAATTACTATTGTCCAGACAATTTATCCCGGAGCTGCGGCAGAAACGGTTGAAACAGAAATTTCAAAAAAGATCGAAG
>CAYPUP010000150.1:0-5985 GCA_964413795.1 uncultured Ignavibacteriales bacterium | reverse complement strand
AATGACGGGGAGTGCTATTACTTTTTATATCATTGATTAATTGCTGATAATGCTGCAAAAGATTATTTGCAAAACCTGAGAATAATCCAGAAATATTCATTATTTTTACCTCCTTCGAATGTTTACCTATTTTTTTTATATCGGCAGATTGATCGATCGGTTAATTCTGCAAAGGATTATATTGATTTTTTAGTGATTATTGCTTTCATTTTCAGGAAATTTGATATAAACTTCAAGTTGTAATAATTGTGCCGTTATGAAACGGTTAATGAAAGTAAAAAAATAAGATAAATGATAGGTAGATTATTATGAGTCCCGCTGACAAAGAAACCCTGTCTGCTCTTACGGCAGGAATCCAGTCTGAAGTTGCCAGTTATGTATTTTACAGGGAGGCAGCTCACAAAACAGATAATGATGAAGTTAAGGGGATTTTGGAAAAGCTGGCAATTGAAGAAAAGCAGCATTTCCAAATTCTGGAAAGACAGTATGATTCCCTCGTTCGCAGTGAAAAATGGATCACCACGGCTGATGCTTTAAAGCAGGAAGGTCTCCCGGAAATCGACGAAGACATGAGCCGGAAACATCAGAACATGATTGATGAAGTGGCTAATACCGATTCCTTAAGCGAAATTCTGGATATCGCCCTGAGGCTGGAACTGGAAGCCCGAGACCTTTTTAAAGTATCGGCGGGCCGGTGCCAATCGGAAACTGGTAAAAAAATGTATACTCAATTGGCTGGTATCGAAGAAGGTCATGCTGCTAAAATAAAAGATATGATGAAAAAATACTGTTGATAAGTTTTAAAAAAATAGCTTTTTTAAAGCCATCTTTGATGGCTTTTTTTTGGCTACTAAAATATTTTGTTGAATGCAGAATATAAAAATGTATAACTGATATCATGAATTATCTTAATTGGATAGAACTCTCAAGCAATGCCCTTGGCAATAACATCGCTTCCCTGTCAAAACTTGCCGGAAAACGGATTTTATCTATATGTGTTAAATCGAATGCTTACGGACATGGTTTGCCGGAGATAGTTAAGGAGCTAATAGCTCAACCCAAAGTTGAGTATCTCACTGTCCACTCTATTGAAGAAGCTATAAAATGCAGAGTTGCCGGCTGGCTGCGATCTATAATTATTTTGGGGCCGGTGCCTCCATCGGAAATTGAGACAGTAATCGAAAATAATCTCGAACCGGTAATTTTCGACAGGCAAAGCCTCTCTTCCCTGGGGAAATTAGGCGATAAGTATAAAAAGAAAGTAAAAACTCATTTAAAGTTGGAAACCGGCACCAACCGGCAGGGCTTCCAGGAAAGGGAGCTGCCGGCGATTGCTGAAATTTATAAAAAATATAAATCACTATGTAAGCCTTATGGGGCTTCGACTCACTTTGCTAATATAGAAGACACCACCAATCATAAATACGCCGAAGAGCAACTGGCTCTTTTTAATCATCTTGTTAAAAAACTTAACGACTTAAAAATTCCCCCCTCTATCAGACACACGGCCTGTTCAGCCGCTTTAATTCTGTTTGATAAAACCCGTTTTGAAATGGTTCGCCCAGGAATTTCTGCTTATGGCCACTGGTCGTCAAAAGAGACCTATCTCTCCTATCGCTTAAGCGGCGGAGATAATAATCTGTTTAGTCCCGTGCTTAGCTGGAGATGCCGGATTACTCAGATAAAAAATGTAGAGGCTGATAGTTTTATTGGGTACGGATGTACTTACAGAACTACAACTCCATCTAAACTGGCGGTTTTACCGGTCGGTTATGCTGACGGCTATGACCGCGGGTTATCAAACAGATCATATGTTCTTATCAAAGGGAAGCGGGCTCCTATCCGGGGGCGGGTTTGCATGAATTTGATGATGGCTGATATAACCGATATTAAAGGGGTCAAACTTCATGATCAGGTTACTCTGATTGGCCATGATGGAACTGAAGAAATCAAAGCCGAAGATATGGCCGGATGGGCTGGAACGATTGCTTATGAAATTTTAGCTCGGATTTCAACATTAACACCAAGGATTGTGATAAAATAGTACAAAGTACCTATTTTTTTGTTAAAATTAACCTGTTTTTTTATTTGACATAACCTGATAGAAACTATTAAGATAGCGATTGAGGTGTCAATTATTGATTATTATTCTGTTGACATAGGAAAGGCTGACTCTTATTATTTCTTGTGAACCATTTCACATATTAGTTGTTCTTAAGTGAAGTGGAATGTTATAAAAAAGTAATTTAATTCCCTGCGAGGCAGGATTTGCAAAAGAAAATATCGGAATCGACAATACATCGCTTGTCTCTTTATTACAGAGCTTTGTCTCTATTGGAGAAGGAAAACTTTGAAACCGTCTCCTCCAAGGAATTAGCCAAGCGAGAGAAATTAACACCGGCCCAGGTCAGAAAAGACCTTTCCTTTTTTGGATCGTTCGGCACCAGAGGGCTTGGATATCCGGTAATTGATCTCAAAAAAAAGATCGCCTCTATTCTTGGTATTGACCGGGAATGGAAAGTTGCTTTGGTTGGGATTGGTAATATCGGATCAGCTCTGGTAAGCTATAAGGAATTTATTAAACAGGGTTTCCAGATCGTGAAACTGTTTGATAATGACCAGCGCAAGATCGGCTCCAATCATAAAGGGATAATTGTTGCTGATATAAATAATATTGAACAGGAAATCCGGAAAGACGGCATCCAGATGGTGATTCTGGCGGTTCCGGCAACTGTAGCGCAGTACATCGTTGATGATGTAGTTAGGGCTGGGGTAAAAGCAATTCTCAATTTTGCACCGATCAATCTAAAAGTTCCACCGGATGTAGCGATTCGGACCGAAAATATGTCGATGGAGCTTGAGTATCTCTCTTTTGGTATGACAAACAAAAACAACCCGGATAAGTTTTCCTGATTCAATAAATAAACCTCTGTTCAAGGATGGACTGAGGATACCTCTTCTGAGCGTCCTTTTTGACGCGGCGGTCCGCCAATTGGCGGACCGTTTTTTATGGGCTATGCAATCCCAACATTCTCTTGCTTTTGGGGAACATTTAATGTTTTATCTGTATAACCGATATGAGAAATATGTATAAATATAACTACAAATTAATGATAATTATTACCTTCTGCATAATAAATGCAGCTACTGCATACAGCAGCGACTCAACTCAGTTTTATATCCAGTCGGCCGGGATGGCGCTAAAAACCGAAAATTTCCCCAAAGCAGTTGAAAACTATAACAATGTTCTCAGATTAGACCCGGAAAATTTCGAAGCTCTGAAAAATCTGGGCGTCGCTCATACTTCTCTGGGAAACGATAAACTGGCTATCGAGTTTTATACTAAAGCGCTGGCGATCTATGAAAAGGATCCTACTATTGCCAATAATCTCGGCGCCATTTACAGCAACCAGCGCAATACCGGAAAAGCCATTGAATATTTCGAACAGGCCGTCGCTCTTGATTCCGCCAACTACCTTCACTTAACAAATCTGGGGATGGAATATTCCAAAGCCGGCCGGATAAGCAATGCTCTGAAAGTTTTACGTAAAGCACATTCGTTGAGCCCCGATAATCCCTTGATCCCCTATTCTCTGGGAACTTGTTTTGCCACCGCCAATTCAATGGACAGCGCCGAAATATATTTTGAACGAAGCGTGGCGCTTGGGGGGAAGACTGTTGATTTGTATTATCATCTCGGTTTGGTAAAAAATAAAATGAAAAAAATGGATGAAGCCGAATCGTATTACAAAAAAGTACTCGAAATAAATACCAATCACATAGGCTCTCTGCAATCATTGGGTCTGCTCTATTTTACCAATGGCGAATATTTAAAGGCTCAGGAACAATTCCGCCGCGCGACCGAAATAGATTCCACTTATTATCCCGCCTGGGTCGGACTGGGGGCATCATCGTCGTTGAGCGATCAAGCCTCGAAAGCTGATTCTATTTTGAATCGCCTGCTTGCTGTTGATACTGCTATGGCTTTGCAAATGATGGATATCATCACGGCTAAGCAGCAGCAGAAAAATAAGATGCTTCGCGATCAAGCCAAAGATTCCCTGAAAAACTGATAGATCAGCTTTATTTAAATACTTTTTTAATTCCCAATTAGCTGGATACAAATCCCGGATTTAGTTATTCTTCGAATTTTACCTGATGATGGGAGCCATCGCAAAATGGCTTGTTTTTTGATTGACCACATCGGCAGAGGGCATAACGTGAAGATTTTGTCCCATCGCCAAATTCAGTATTTTCAAGTTTGATATCCCCGGTTATAAGAAATGGTCCGTTTGGAAGCATATAAATTGAGCAGTCAAAACTATTATCCAATTCATTTTCATCATCAATAGTGTAGCCAAGAGCACCGGAGGGACAGTTGTTTACCGTCTTTATAACTTCTTCAACATCCGCATTATCAGGCTGAATCCAGGGCTTAGCTTTGAGATTAAAAACCGAAGGTAGCGTTCCAATACATTGACCCGAATGAATACATACACCAAGATTAAAATGTACCGAGATATTGGCTCCCCGGTAGTTATGCGATTTGTCCTTAGTGCGATCTTCAGATTTAGCTGTATTAAAGCCATTCTCTTTATGCTTGCCGTCGCAAAAGGGCTTGTTGGCTGATCGGCCGCAGCGACAAAGATGTACTTTGGGTTTAAGATCAATTATACCATCTCTGGTTTTAATACCGGTCATGCCCTCGACTCTGAGCGGACCGTTGTCGAGGGGAGTAATTTGTGGTTTATTTTCTGTATCCATTAATCCTCACTTTAAATATATTCTGCTTTTTGTAACAATAAAATGGGCATGAAGTTCTTTTGTTGATAGTTTTTACAATGGGATTAATTGTAATTCCAGCTTCATATCTATGTTGACATTGAAATCCACTATTAATATAATATTTCATACAAGATTATATAACCGTAGGTGTTTTAATGGAGAATAAAAGACAGCAGGACAGATACCGATGCATGGCTTATTGTGGTGTATATGACATTTCCAATGAAAATCATCTCGGCATTCTAATTGATTTATCGTTATCTGGACTCAGGGTAATGGGTGAAGAAAAACTTAGGAGTGGAAAAATCTTTAACTTGCGGCTTGAAATGCCAAAAAGGGTTAACGATTCAACGATTATTTACTTAAGCGCCAAATGCAACTGGTCAAATAAGAGCGAAGAACCCAATTTTTATGTATCTGGATTTGAGTTTGAAAATATTGAGGATTATACAAAAAAACAAATAGAAGCAAATTTACAAAGCTCGGTTTTTGTAAAAATTGAAGAAACAAAAAGCACTTCTGAATAGTTCAATATATTCGTAGAGTGGGCAAGAATCCATCTATGTAGAGCGGGCAGGAATCCTTTCCTGCCCATTTTTATTTATGATTTTTACATTTCCGTCAGGAAGGGATTCCTGACGGCGCAAACATGGACAACTACAGGGGGTTGTTCCTACAAATTCAAATGGACATAATTTTCCATTGACAATTTTTGGCAGTAATAATTATATTTGTTATACAATTTATAATTCATTAGCCAGGGTTACATAAGCTCAATGCGGTATGTATTCATATTATGCTAAATGCAGTTTTGATAAAATGGCTGAAAAAGTCGGAGGTCATATGCAATGTGTAGTTAAAATATGGCGATATGCATTAGTTTTATTATTACTATGCACATTGGTTGTCTCCTGTTCCAAAAACTCAACAAGTACTGATGACGACGATGACGACGGCGGCGCAGACGACCATACCTCTCCTGCTGCTATCTCTGATCTCACTCCGATTTCCGTGACCACCAACTCTGTTATTCTGCAGTGGACTGCCCCAGGGGATGACGGAACCGAAGGGGTGGCGTATGAATATGATTTAAGATCATCTTTGGATACTATTACCTCAAATAATTTCTTACTTGCCTCCCGATTTGATGATATTGATTCTCCAGTACCTGCAGGTTTGACACAAGTATGCACTATTAAT
>CAYPUP010000149.1:4706-5988 GCA_964413795.1 uncultured Ignavibacteriales bacterium | reverse complement strand
TCCCGTCCAAATGGTCGATACGGTAATCCGGAGTCACCCCAAATTTCAACGATCCTGTTGTAATCATCAATCGTCAACATACATAATTTAGTAGCCATATTTTTCCTCTAAAATAGATTTCAGCCAGCTTAATTGAAACCCTGATGCAAACGGCTCCTCGTTCCAATGCTCGCAGCCGGTAAAACTGAGCAGGACACCTCTCGTTGGAACACCTTCATCCATCGCGGTTCTCATGCCATTTGCCAGCATCATAATGCAGGCAATCCCGATCACGCCGACATCCCCCATCTCTTTCACATAATGTTCAATCTGCTCAGATAGCTTGCGTTTGGAAAAGGTTACTTCGGCATTGTATTTTTTTGCCAGCTCCACTACCTGAAATGCCCGGCAGCTATTGGTGCATGACATGCAGACATCTCCATAGGAAGTCTCTTTCTTTTCGCAATCGGGATTATGCAGGGAGAGGCAATCGGGCAGAACAATCAGAGTTTTATCAGTCTTGTTAAAGGCTTCGCGGTTGAGTTCATCGTAAATTTTAAAGGCGACAATTTCAAGCAGATATTTTTCTTTGGGAGTAGTGCGGAGTTTCTTTTCACTTTCTTCGCGATTGTCAATTAATGCACAGGAAATAAAATCATCGATATTATCAAACTCATCAGAAAACTCATTAAAACCGTCAGTAATAAACCGCTTAACAAAACCATCCAGCTTTTCTCGGAAGTCTTTGCCAAAATGATAGGTCGGATATTTTTGTGTCATGCTGGAATATAAGATAGAATGCAAATACAATCATCAAAAATCTTATCGCATATTTTGGCGGGTATGTTTGATCCGGTCAAGTCCTCTTTTAGCTGAGGTTGATTCAGGGAAGAGATCCAGAGCCATACGGAAATTCTTTTCCGCATTTTTGAGCTGATCCTGCTGTTCATAACATTCGGCAATTGCCCGGTAGACGCTGCTGCGGACTTTGGCATCAGATGGGGCTAACTCAAGTCCAATATCATATACGTGCAGGGCTTTATCAAATTCACCCAGTTTGCAATATACCAATCCAAGATAATAATAAACCGACCATTCTTTGGGATAATCATTTTTTATAGCCACGAAGTGATTTCGAGCCTGGATATACTTGTTACTGCGATAAAGAATCAAACCCTCATGGATCCGTTCATCAAAAGTCGATGGATTCAAATCCGGGCTATTTCTGGCATAAGATGGAACCCGATTGATTTCCTCGGAAGGTTTTCCAGCCACATTAATTTTCTGGCTGCAACTGACAAAG
>CAYPUP010000149.1:0-4606 GCA_964413795.1 uncultured Ignavibacteriales bacterium | reverse complement strand
CTCGTTTAATAATATGATAAAAAGACTGGTTATGCTTCCAGACGGAGTTCAGACTGATGAATAAAAAATTCACTTTAAGCCTTATTATATTCTGCCTGATATTTTCTTTCTCACAGCTAACACATGCCATTGACCCGGGAAACAGAGATACTATCTCCCTGGTTGTAACAGTTGATACTATCAAAATGACGGCGGCTGCCGAACTGTATGTTTACAATGATGAGGAAATAAGCGGCGCATCGATGGGTTTTTTTTGGGACAATATGAACTTCCAAATGGACAGCGCCAAATCAAAAACCTTTATCAATGATGCTTTTGATTATGGCCCATTTAAATTTTTAAGAGATACATTAGATTATACCAATGATAGTCTCCTCTTTTTATTTGCCGGTGTTAACTCCAATCCGCCAGGCGTAGCTGCCAATGCCGGTGGAAGACGCATATGGACCACCTATTATTTTACCATTTCAAGCTGGGGAGGCTTGGCTACCGATGGAATCACTTTCGATACCATGACTTTCAGCTATGGTTCGGAATATCTTTTCGTGGATATAAATGATAACCAAATTTTCCCAATTTGGACTGGCGAATTTGTTTTTGGGAACCCAACTGATATCACGCCGATTGCAACACCAGTCTTGCCGGAATCATTTCAACTGAGCCAGAATTATCCCAACCCGTTTAATCCGGTAACAAATATTACTTTTGATATCCCTGTCAAATCTATGGTATTCATAAAAATTTATAATATTCTCGGTAAAGAAATTACAACTCTGGTTGAAAATAAATTATCGGCCGGTAAATATATCGTAACCTGGGACGGGACTGCATCTGATGGAAGGAAAGTATCTTCAGGCATTTATTTATACAGGATCGACGCTGGTAATTTTACAGAAACCCGTAAAATGATCCTTCTTAAATAGAAACCAAAAATAGAAACCAAAATTAAATATTTAGTCAGATATTACATTGAGTGGGTGCTTGTTTTACATCATTTGAAAATATATTACAGATGACACAAGTCCACCATCTACGCGTATTATATATGAATTAATTTTATGCACGACTATGATATTTAGATATTTTGATATTATTCTTGTAAATTCCCCGACCTCATCTTAAACCACATTGTCTAACAACAAGTTACACGATTTATATTGACTTCAATACTCTATTAAGCTATCTTAACTTTCTGTATAATGGTCACTAAACGTTAAGTTATTGTAATATAAGGCTTTATATGTTAGGAATTATCGGAAACAAGTTCTCAATTGGCAAAGAAACTTACGCCCCGTTTGCAGCAGAATTACATTATTTCAGAATTGATAAAAAGTACTGGTCGATATGTTTTGAGCGTATCAAAAAGGCCGGATTTAAGATTCTGGCCACTGCTGTTCCCTGGAATGTACATCAGGATAATAATAAATATTTTGATTTTTCAGGATTAACCGACCCCAATAAAGATCTGGTCGTATTTCTGGAGCTGGCTCGCGAGTTTGGCTTCAAAGTTATTCTTCGTCCTGGTCCCTGGGTAGCCGGCCAGATTAAAAATGGCGGACTCCCTAAATTTCTCTATAATGATCTGAAAGTGTTCGCCCGTGATGCCTCCGGACATGAAAAGGAAATGGAATCGGAGTATGGCGTTGAAGCCGGTTATCTTCCAAGCTACCTGCATCCGAATTTCCAGTTCCACCTGCGAAACTATTTCAAGGCTTTTATTGAGACGACCAAAAATTATGTCCATCCTCGCGGTCCGGTCTTTATGGTCGAGCTTGATTTCGAAACTTCATATGGACGTCTTCTGGACCCGGGCAGTGCTGATTATAATCCTGATATTCTAAAGAAATACTATACTGTTTTCCTGGAAGAAAAATATGAAGATATCAAGAAATTAAATGCCCAGTATAAAGAAAAAAACAGCGGCTTTGATGTTGTAGAGCCTCCGCGAAAATTCAAAGAACTGGATATAAAAGATTATCCAAAGGTCATAGACTGGTGCTATTTCAGAGAGTATATGCTGAGAATATATCTGCAGACACTCGAAGATCTTTTTACATCCTACACTGTGGAACCTCTTATTTTCAGATCCCTTTATTTTGCTCCCGGAGATCTTCTCCCGGCTTTTAATCTTGTCCCTGAAGATATGGCTCCCTTTCTGGGTACAAATACCTTTCCCCGGGGAAGCTATTTTGATCTTTCACTCAAAGGGCGTTTCTTGAAATCAGAATATGATTTTGCCTTTGCATCATCATTTGTCTCTGGTGCCGCCGCCGGTGATCCTAAACGTGAAGAAGATGTAGCCCCTATTAGCAACAATGTCCGCCGCTTTTATTTCGCGGCCGGTATTACATCCGGCTACAAAGGAATGAATCATTATATGTTTGTCGATCGCGACAAATGGTATGGCGCTCCGCTGCACAATGACGGTACGGTCTCTCCCGGATATGAAGTTGCCCGCCGCTTTAATCAGGCTATCACTTCGGTCGGATTGGAAGATATGGATTACCAGCCTGATATTGCTATTGTCGGTAATCGTCTATATTCATGGCTGAACTTGACTGCCTGTGACAAGGTTTTCACATATGTTCATCGTTTGCTCGATGATTCCACCGCCGGTTTCTGTCGTGATTTGATGCGCCTCAAACTTGGATTTGGCGTCAGGGAAAACAAAAACTGGGAGTCGATGAAAAAATATAAACTCCTCTTTATTCCCTCGACCGAAATTATGTCACAACGGGATCAGGAAGCAATTGTCGAACTGGTCAAAGCGGGTGTCACTGTTATCATGTGCGGTTTAATGCCTAAATATGATGAAGAATTCAAAGACTGCCAGATTCTCGCCAATCACTTCCGTATTAAATCAACTCTTGATTATCGCATTGCGGCAGTTGAATACAAAAACGGAACTTTTCCGACTCATATGTATGGTACTTTGCGCACGACGGATCAATCCAAAATTCGTAAAATCGCTAATTCGGAAAACAAAGTCCTGGGGGTTTGCAGTTCCCGCTTGAAAGGGAGCTTATATTTCTTCTCTTTTGATATCGCTTCAGGTGGTAACCATAAAAAGCTTTCCTTCATTGAGTCAATCCTTGAAGGGGAAAACATCAACCCCTTCCTTTATTGTAACGATCCTTCGGTTGATATCGCTTTCCAATCGAGTGAAAAATCCGGATTATTGACAATTATTGCCCCTCCACCGGGTGAATTATCCGATGGATTCGAAGCCCCAAAAAAGGAAATAATTGTCAGAGCCGATCTCAAAGTAGCTGGTTTTAAATCTCCCAAGTTGAAATTGACCGATTTGTTTAGTGATGAAGAAAACCCGACCGTGATTAAAACAACCGCTAAAGAGCTTTCCGACGGACTGGCTATGGAGATTGAAATTCCGGATGGCAAAATCTATCTGGTACAGAAAGGCTGATTTGATTTTATAGTATGAATTTCATTGATGTTAATAAGAAGCGTATCGTATTGACCGGTACGCTTTTGTTTTTGTTAGGCGCTCTGATTCTCGGCTGCTCCGGAATTAGTGTTACAAAATATTACGAGAACGGCGCTATCGCTTCTTCAGCCCCGATTGCAACCAATATTGGCTGTGATATTTTTCGCCGGGGAGGCAATGCTTTTGATGCCGCTATCGCTGTCGGGTTGACACTGGCCGTTGTTCATCCCGAAGCTGGTAATATTGGCGGCGGCGGATTTGCTCTTATTCGCGATGGAAAAACAGAAAAAATACACGCTCTGGATTTCAGAGAAAAAGCTCCAATGTCTGCTTATCAGAATATGTTCCTGGATAAAGACTCAAATGTTATCGATGATCTTTCTACCCTTGGGGCTCTGGCCAGCGGCGTTCCGGGGACTATTGCGGGATTATATGAACTATGGAAAACCTACGGGACAATCCCCTGGGAGGATCTGGCCGGTATAGCTGTCTCGCTGGCGGATACCGGGTTTATTGTCGATCAAAAACTGGCCGAATCATTTGAGAACAACAGGGAAGCTCTCGCTTTCTTTGAGGAAACATCGGATATCTTTCTCCCGAGTGGAAGAACTCCTCAAGCCGGTGAAAGATTCATTCAAAAAGATCTGGCCAAAACTCTTCAAAATATTGCTGCCAATGGCCCTTATGGTTTTTATAAAGGGGAAACGGCTGAATTGATCGACTCCTGTATGAAAAAATATGGAGGCATAATCACCAAAAATGATCTCGAAACATATAATGTTGTTTGGCGAAATCCTATATGTTTTGAATTCGATTCTTTACTGATTTACAGCATGCCGCCGCCAAGTTCGGGTGGAATTTTATTAGGGCAAATTCTGAAATTGATCGAACCTTATGATCTTTCCCGCTACACTTCACAATCGCCGGAATTTATCCACCTCTTCTGCGAAATGTCACGTCTGGCATTTGCCGACCGGTCAGAATTTTTTGGCGATCCGGATTACTATGCCATTCCTCTCGGATTATTGGACAGTGTCTATCTCGAAAAAAGACGAAGCCTCTTTGATCCGGAACATGCCCGACTTTCAGAATTGACTCTCCCCGGAATTGTCCCGACTGAATCTGAGGAGACCACTCATTTTTCAGTCTGTGATAATCAGG
>CAYPUP010000148.1:0-5994 GCA_964413795.1 uncultured Ignavibacteriales bacterium | reverse complement strand
AATAAAACTATTAGTTTTGAAATGAACTATTCCTTCCTTGAATTCATACCTTTATATTCTCCATATAAGAGTTTCAGTAAAACTGTCTAACACTGCGTCAATTTTAACAGCATACAATATCCGTTCTGATTTGTCAACAGAGTAATTGTAACATATTCTCTTGGACAATATGAGTGGATCAAGAATTCTGTACTTTTAATTAACTATATCAATTACAAGCTTGAAAGCTATCAATATTGAATCCTGAAAAAAGTTATGAATGGTTAAATCCCAGAAGTAGCGTTCATAATAATTTGATAAAAAAATTCTGAAAGGAAATTTCAAAAGTTTTTCCAGTATGAAAATGTTTGAATTTAATCTTATAACTTCAAAGGATAATCCTTCAATATTCTTTTTATAATCTTTTAAAAATTTTTGTTTTATTACAATCTCTGGTGACCAATTACTATTCAATTCTTACACCTCCCACTTTGAAGCAAATACCCCCGGCAGGACTCGAACCTGCTACACACGGTTTAGGAAACCGTTGCTCTGTCCTGGTGAGCTACGGGGGCAATCGCACTTTCCACTCCTCTATTAAATCTTAAAACATACACCTTGTCAATCAGCAATTGTGATGCGATCACAACGATTCCAGACGCAATAGAAATGCGATGATTAACTTTTAAAGAAAAAAATCTCACCCAAAACAACTATTTATGGTTAACAAATACGAAAATTATCCGAATTAAATAACTA
Source organism: uncultured Ignavibacteriales bacterium (assembly GCA_964413795.1). Taxonomy (GTDB): domain Bacteria; phylum Zixibacteria; class MSB-5A5; order GN15; family FEB-12; genus DAOWMZ01. The sequence continues at coordinate 5,256 of CAYPUP010000148.1, read as the reverse complement.
TAAAATCGTATAAAGAACGGAAAGAATTTCCAGTTGGAAGAATATTTCGAAGAAGCGTAGCTTCTGCGATTGTAAGATGTTGTTATACTATCGTTTACTGGACTGGAAAAAGATTCCAAATTGGTTTGTTTTTAGTTGACTAAAATTATTTTTTTGAGTACTAAGTAATTAGAAATTTGTTGGGAAAACACCTAAAATATGGGCTTTTTCCGATCAAATAAAAGGAACTCTGCTTAAGAGTTAAACATGTGGCCGTAACCCGTTGAGATGAACCTTCTTGAAGGGCAAAAATCGTTACTTATGGGAGACGGCTGTTCGTTTATAAAGCAGACTGAGGGAAAATGGAGTTTTCAAAAAGAACTTTAGAAGCTCTCATAAATACAACGGATAGTTACTAACATACGGAAGCTGTTTTACAGCAAAGTGTTACGAGATGCAATAAATGGTGAGAATATCCTCTTGTAAATATAAATTCCAGACCTCAACCGGCATTGCTGTTGCCTTTACTAAGACGTGGAACACTAAGTTCACACAGATGAACCCACGAATTAGAAGGGACAGCTGAAATGTATAGAAGATGTTTGAAAAAGATTATAATCGGATGGATATTCTTAATTCTCCTTGTAGCCTTTCTTGGCAAAATTTCAGTAGCCGCTCCCAAAGCAGGGGAGACTTCTGCTGATTTTCTTCTGATAAATGTTGGCGCCAGAGCAGCCGGTATGGGTGGAGCCTATACTGCCGTTACAGAGGGAGCCAATTCTACTTTCTGGAATCCAGCAGGATTGACGTATGTTGAAAATGATGAAATTATAATCGGCTATTTCTCATGGTATCAGGATATCAAAATGAACCACGCCTCCTATGCTCATAATATGAATGAAAAACTTACCTTTGCAGCTTCGGTAAATTATCTCAATTACGGCCATATTGACGGCCGCAATATTAATGGTATTACTACCAGTGAAATTTCGGCTTATGATTTTGCAGGTGGCGTATCTTTGGGATTTAGGGTAAAACAAGATTTATCACTGGGCTTGACCGCAAAATTCATTAACCAGCATTTGGATGATCTCAACGGGTCAACCTTTGCCTTTGATTTAGGGGCTCGATACAGTATAGGTAAATTTAACCTGGCTGCTGTTATTACAAATCTTGGTCCAAAAATGAAATTTGATCAGATTTCAGAAAACATTCCATCATCATTTCGTTTTGGCGCCTCAGTAGCTCCATTTAATGAAAATCTTCTGACGGCTATTGAATTTGAAAAAAGAATGTATGGCGGTAATGTCATTCGTCATGGTCTTGAGTATGTTTATGCCGGCCAGTATTTCATCCGTGGCGGTTATAATTATTATCCTGACAGTGATGACCGGATTTTTGGAACCGGTTTTGCGGTTGGGGCTGGTGTCCGAATTAATCAATTTGAAGTTGATTACGCCTATACCCCTTCAGAGCACTATTCATCAGAAGATCTGCATAGATTCTCTCTTATTTTCAAATTCGGTGAATAAAATCACCGAATTTCTGCCCTTTTTTTGATCAAAGTATGGGAATTAAACTACATATTAGTACGTTTTTTGTGCACCTGCTTGCATAAAATATGCCCCTAATGGCAGTGCATATTCTTGCTTTTTCATTTATTAAATAAAAATTCAAATTTTAGAAAAAATCCGTTACGGAATGAGCTTGTATGCTCTTGTCCGGTAGTTGTTTACTAATAGTTAATTCTATAGTGTACTAATTCAGTCCTCTATTTTTATTTTGGCAATGCATTTGCTTAGTAATTGCGCAAGTGGGTTTTTAAAATAATAGGATTTATTGAAAATGAAAAGTGAATTAAATTCACAGTCTAATGTAAGCAACGATAACGCAGCGACACTGTCCGGTACAGAATACACATATGGAGTTACTTCAAGTAATCCGGCAGTTAGGGTGCAAGCAGGGGATGCTGGCTATATCAGCTTAGCAGAGCAATTCAAAATTTTTTCTTGCGAATACATCCTTGGAATATTATTTGTTGTATGTTCATTACTGTTCGTATTACTGATTCCGGCATCAATGACCAAGCCGGAGAGGGTAAAAATGGTCTTAGGTCGTCTGTCTAAAAGAGCTCTAGATATTATTGGGGCTCTGGTCGGGTTGGTATTATCTCTCCCGTTGTATATAATACTTCCAATCCTGATAAAGCTTGATTCACCCGGGCCGGTATTTTATACCCAGGTTAGAGTTGGCGAAAATCGCCGTAAAAAGGATCGTCGTTATTACCAGAAGAGTGATGCCACTGAGAGTCGGGCCAGAGACCGTCGAAGAGAAAACACAATGGGGCGTACTTTTAATGTTATTAAGTTCCGTACTATGATTCAGGATGCTGAAAAGAAATGCGGTCCTGTATGGGCCACAGAAAATGACCCCAGAATTACCAAATTGGGGCGGTTTCTGCGGAAAACCAGACTTGATGAATTCCCACAGTTTTTTAACGTATTGATTGGTGATATGTCATTGGTTGGTCCAAGACCGGAACGCCCAAACTTTGTAGCTGATTTATCAACCAGAGTAGACAATTATACAAGCCGACTGGAAGTAAAACCGGGACTTACCGGATTAGCCCAAGTCGAGACCGGATATGATTCTGATATTGATTCGGTGACCCGCAAAGTTAATCTGGATCTTAAATATATCAATAATTGGTCGCTCTGGAATGATATTAAGATAATTTTTAAAACTGTTGTGGTTGTATTTACCGGTAAAGGTGCCTGTTAGAAAATTTGCTAAGTTTTGATTTAGAAAGGTTGTGGTCTTCCACAGCCTTTTTTGTTTTAAAACTTGTCTGCGATCAATTTATATGTTATTTTTGCCGACAAATCAGATAGATAAACATGTTTAGGAATAGAAGGATTATGACGCTGAAAAGGATTTTAGCGGCAACGATTGTTGCCATTGTGATGCCAGCGATAACCTGGTCTCAGGTGATAACTACCGGTAACTTTACCGTTCGTTCATTGCCGCCTGGCGCCCAGGCAACGCTTAATGGGGAAACTATTGTTACCGGAGTTACTCCGGCTAACTTTACCCATCTACTCATTGGGGATTATAAACTCTCGGTATCAAAATATGGGTATGAGACCTATAATACCAGGGTGACTCTTGACCCCAGCACGCCTCAAACAGTTAACATTTCATTAAAGAAAAAGACCCGCTTTAAGGCTATGGCACGGTCTCTTTTTATTCCCGGCTGGGGACAAAAGTACACTGACCAAAAGACAAAAAGCTTTCTTTATCCGGTTTTGACCGGTCTTGGTGGGTTAGCCTTCCTGTTCACTAATGATGAATATAATTATCGAAAAGATAATTATGACCGAAGATTAACCGAATATGATTCCGTGAAAGTAAGCGGAACGGTCGATGAACTTAGAGCCTTGCAGCCGGGATTGGAAAATGCCCGGAACAAGGCTTATGATGCCGAGACAAGTCGACGAATTGCTGGGGGAATTGTAATCGGCGTCTGGTCGCTGAATCTGATAGATATTCTCTTTTTCTTCCCCGAAGAACGGGGGACATTCTCAGTCAAAGGTTTGACTTTTGAACCGAATGCAACACCCAACCAGTTCGGGTTAACTCTAACCCGAAAATTTTAGCTGGGGGGACATAAAATGAAAAATAAAATTATATTCTTAATGATAACTCTGCTTCTTCTTTTGATTGTTGGAAGCTGTGAACGTAAGATTGCCTCAAACGATCCTGATAGAATTGTTCCTGAAGTCGGGCCAATTGTTACCAATCTTCAGGCAGAAGTAAGTGACCAGTTGATTAGATTAACCTGGGATGTTATCAATGGATCCGATGTGGATCTATACCGGATTTATCAAGCTACCGACACAGGCTCTTCTGAAAACTATATAATATTAGATTCATCGACAACAAGATCAAGAGATATCAATGATCTGAAAATTAATCAAGTATATTATTTCAAGGTTGCTGCGGTCACAACCGATGGCCTTGAATGGGATAAGTCTGACGAAATATCTTCGCAGTTTACCTATCTTTCAATCAGTATTGTTAATGGAGATGAATTTACAAATAAAAGAAACATTGTTATTTCGATATATGCTCCGGTGGAAACATCACACATAAAACTATCCGAAAACATAAATTTTACAGATGCTGTTTTTATACCATTTGTCGGAACAGGAACACAGTTTGAATTATCTGATGGCGATGGGACCAAATGGGTTTATTGCGAACTTCAATTCCAGAATGGATCCAAAACCGGCAGTCCTCTTAGAGATTCTATTATCCTTGATACCAAAGCCGAAATATCATCGATAACATATTCAACCCCTGCCAATGGAACTTACTTCCAGGTTGGGGAGACTATTACTTTTACTCTTGATGCTGATGAAAGTGATGGTGATGCATCGGTAAGATTTGGCAGCGGTAGTAATTTGGTATCGGTTAACCTCCTTGATGATGGGTTGAATCCAGATGTTACTGCCGATGACGGAATCTATTCAGGGAGCTGGAGAGTTCCGGAAGTTTTTAACGCCTATGGTGTAGAAGTGACTGGAATATTTAGTGATGCGGCAGGAAATTCAGCCGCTAATTTAATAGACGTGGATTTAATATATATTTATACTCCTCCTGCACCTGTTTTACTTTCAGCTCTTACTGAGTCTACTCATGAGATAAGATTATTCTGGAATTTATCGACAAGCGATAATTTTGCGGCCTTCAGGGTTTTCAGAAGCACCTCAGCCGGTGTTTCTGACCAATCCCAGCAAATTAATTTCTTCAGTTCAAATGTTGACAATATGACAGATGATCATTTAACCGATAATACGAGATACTATTACGTTATTTATACATATGATAAATCTGGTCTTAGTTCGGCATCGAATGTTGTTAATGCAACGACTTTGATAAATACAGCCCCTGAAGCGGTTGAGTTATACGCTGCAGTTGGATCATCAGAGTCTACCGTAGCATTAAACTGGACCAGGAGTACTGAAACTTATTTTGATTCATATCGGATATATCGTGCATCTGATGGCAATGTAGATACAGGTGATGATCTGGTTGGGTTTATTACAAATCTATCTACATTATCAACCTCAGTTCCTCTTGATACTCTGGTTTCTTCAAACTACTTTAAAATATTTGTTGTGGATGGACATGGTTTAATGACCGGTAGTAATCCGGCGGTTCAGGTAGATATACCTTAAAAGAAGAGATTTAGTTATGAATATAGCATCGGGAATA
>CAYPUP010000147.1:0-6003 GCA_964413795.1 uncultured Ignavibacteriales bacterium | reverse complement strand
TGTTTACCTTCTTTATAAATCTAATTCTTGGATTCAATGGAACAGATATCACCTGCGGCTTCAGAGCTTATCGGCTTTCGATTCTGGACAATCCTGAAATTGATATTGATCAGGAATGGCTGGGGCGATATGAAATGGAGTATTATCTTCATTATAAAGCTATTAAAAATGGCTATCGGGTTGTAGAAGTACCGGTCTCCATGGTCTATCCGGAAAATCAAAAAGACTACTCCAAAATTAAGCCTTTTATTGGCTGGTGGTCGATGATCCGTCCCTGGATCTATTTAACCCTCGGCATAAAGAAATAATCCAAATTCTTATCGTAAGATATTGTGTATCATTATCTAATGTCTATCTTTATATTTTTATCGCTCTTCGCAAAAGTTCAAACTTGACTTCAAAAGTGAGTCAGAATATCGTAATCAGTAAATGGAGTTACTATGGTAAAAAAATTGTTATTAGCCTTATTTCTTCTGGCTCTGCTTGTTGGGTTGAGCTACATAAAGATTGTCAGAAAAAGTGATCAAATAAATAATGCTTTTATCAAGGGGAAAATTGAATCGGAAGATCAGCTCAGTCGGGTTGAATTGGATAATGATTCTCTAAAAGATTTGATTATTCGGAAAGAAAGAGATTTTAAGGATTCTCTCTCAAATCAGGAAATTACCTTCATTGCAAAAACAGATTCCTTAAGTTCCTATATCGATTCTCTGGGAACCACTTTGGAGGATTTACAGCATAAATTAAAAACAAAAGAATCCCAGCTTGCCCAGGTTAAAAGTTCAAACAATTCAACAAATACCCAAAAAACAATTAGCCTGCATGAACAGATTCTAACCGCTTACAAAAATAAGTACCGATCTTTACCCTCTGACCTCTCTGACTATGAAAGGAAGGTCGCGATATCGGAAATCAGGGATGAAACCGCACGCCAGTATAAAATAACAGTGGCAGAATTAAATAAGTTGCGTTCCGATAATAAGATAGATTTTTAAGGAATATTAATATGGGTTCGGAAGAATTCAAATACGCTGAAATCTTAGTCGATAGGCTGTTTTTGGAATCTTTCGCTAATGAACAGTCCCCATATTATAGCGATAATAAAATCATTTTTACTCGAAAAAATCTTGATGAAATAAGATCAAAGCTTAAATGGCATATTGGGCATTCTCTTTCAAAAAGACAGAAGCAGGTAATCAAACATTTTCTCAAAGGAAAAACAGAAAGAGAAATTGCCAAAGTTTTGGGTGTGACTCAACAGGTAGTGCATATTTATAAGCATAGGGCTATCATAAAGTTACATAGAGTTATGGTGACGTAGATGTATGTCAAGCTGCTTATTAGTGAGGGGAATAGTATTAAAAAGAACCCTCAGTGAGTGTAAGTACCTTTTGGTTGGTTGCTTACGCCAGGAATACCTTGTAAGGAGGTGATATCTCTCAATAAGGACATCCCTATATAGCCTCACCGCTATTTAATTAGTAAATAACATTTATTTTTTTGCGGTTGAGGGGGACCGAAAGAGATAGGGAGTGTGCTATGCCGAAGAGGATTGAAGAGAAGAAGTTCGCAAACCTCGGAGAAAAAGACTGTTGGCATCCATATAGTCTACAGATGTTGCAGCCATCAAAGTTTACCAATGTTGTGGGTAAGATTCTCAGAGGACGTTATATGCTGGTGTCGTCGCGGATAAACAGGGGTTTACAAATAGACTCCTGAAAAGTTTAGATTTAGGTTGATTTGAGAGATATTTGAATAATTCCTGACGATAAAGCGTTGAACTTCCAAAAAATAACGGGATTCAAATTGAATCCCGTTTTTATTTATATGTGAGTTTGAATTGTTTAAGTTGACCAATTACTTCAGGTTATTAAATTCAGGATCGTTGTAAATTATTTTATGAACTTTTAAAACAAATTACAATTTAGTAAGTATAACGATTGAACAAAAAAATTGACAATTATGATATTTAGACAGACTATAATTTTACTCATCCTTTCTGCAATAATTGGCCTTGCGGCCAATTACATTTCTCCCAATGGAATCGAACTTATTGGAAAATATCGTGATATTTCCAGCGGAAATGAACCAATTATTCCTCCTAATGCTGAAGCGGGTGATCCCTCTTTTATTGCTCTGGATTTAGCCGAGCTGGAATTTAACAGGGGGGAGGCACTCTTTGTTGATTGCCGGGAGTTTGAGGAATTCGAATGCGGGACAATACCTGGAGCTATAAATATTCCTTTCGATGATTTGCCCGATGAAAATCTTGAGCAATATCTCGACTCCACTTTAGGCTTTATAAATAAAGATAATAAAATAATTACCTTCTGTTCCGGTGATGAATGCGATTTATCCCTGCACTTAGGCAGAAATCTTAAGGCTTTTGGCTACACAAACATCTTTATCTTTTTTGGCGGAGCGAGGGAGTGGGAAAATTTTGGTTTGGGTGTTGAAAGGAGGGTCGATTGCGGCAAATAATTGACAATGATTATCTGACATTGCTCTTTAGATTAGTTGTCGGAATCACCTTTATTTGGGCTTCGGTTTATAAAATAATCGAGCCAGGTGACTTTGCCAAATCAATTTGGTTCTACCATCTGGTTCCGGGGAATATAATCAATCTTTCGGCGATAATTTTACCATGGTTGGAATTGCTCTGCGGTGTCTGTATAATATTGGGGATTTTTTACCGGGGTTCCATTGTATGGATCAATGTTATGATGGTGGTTTTTATAATAGCTTTGACTTCTGCGGTAATAAGGGGATTGGATATTGATTGTGGTTGTTTTAAAGCGGCCAAATCATCTGGTGGATCTACCCTGAATTCTCTACTGCTTGATTTAGGATTAATTATCCTTACGATTCAGCTATGGCTGAGCCGCTCAAAAAAATGGATGCTGTCAAAATCCTAATTTGGCAAAATTCGTGGGGTTATCAGGATGATCAGATCCTTAGTCGTTTTCTCTTCTTTTTTTGATGTAAAAAGTAGTTTACCCAAAATCGGAATATGTCCAAGCAGCGGAACTTTATAAACGTTCTCTATCATATCTTCTTTGAGTAATCCGCCGAGAGCAATTGTTTCCCCCTCATTAACAGTAATTGAGGTCTGAATTGAGCGGGAAGTTGTAATCGGTTTCTGGCTATCAATGGGGCCGGTATAGCCAATGATATCTTCAACTTTGGGAAAGACTGTTAGGGTAATTCGGCCATCCTCGTTGATACGAGGAGTTACTGTCAGTGATATTCCAACCTCCTGATCCTGAAAAGTAACGATATCGGAAGTTGCCGAACCCTCGGTAAATCTGTTTATCGTGGCAATAGGAATAATAGTTTCAATCTTTATTATAGCTTCATGATTTTCAAGGGTAGTAATACGAGGATCGGAAATTAACTTACTATTCCCGGTTTGATCAAGCAGATTCAAAACCAGATTCATCTGACCGACAGTCAAAGTAGACCAGGTCCAGCTCTGATTATTAGGATCGAATGTTCCTGAACCGGCAATACTGGAGGATTCCTCTTCTGAAGATCCAGAACTTGATTGGCCTAACGCGGCGGATAGTGATGTTGGCCAGGAAAATCCAATCTCTGATTTGCTGTCGAATTGTGATTCAATAATTTTTGCTTCAATAGATATTACCCGTTCGGGTTGATCAATTTTATCAATAAGAGCAGCCATCTCATTTACAACATGGGGGAAATCAACCAGCAAAACCCGATTGGCACTATAACTCCCTGATTGAGATTTGGTAACTTTATCTAATACAACAATTTTCCCCTTGGTTGATTTGATCGGCTCAAGAGCAGCAACAGCTGTTGCCGGTGTGAGATATTTTAGAGTGACAGATCTTGATTCAAGTTCGCCTGAGGCAAAATTTTCATATGGTTTTACAACAATTATATCATCTTTAATATAGAAATTATATCCCATCGGACCCAGAATTGTCTCCAGGGCGGTGTTGATATCCACATCTTCAAGACGCAGGCTGATTTCACCGGAAACATCACCTGATATAACCAAATTCAGGTTGTGCTGTTTGGCAATCATGTTAAGCACTGTTGCCAGAGGAACCTCTTCCAGATCAAGGGTTAATCTTTTTTCAGGATCGATAGAACTGCTTACGGCATTAAATGTAAAAAGCAGCATCAATATCGTAAAAATCATTACTGACCATTTAAACCGTCTCATGGCATTATCCTTTAGCTACCGTCAGAGTTAATTTCTTACCTTTATAATCAAGCGTAACTTCTTTTCTGTTGATATTTACAACCCTGGCTTCATCAACAAAATCTCCGACAAACAGAGATTTATTATTAATAATAGCCATCGGATTATTTTCACTATATACAATACCGGACAGAAGCCAGTAAATCTGATGGCTGGTTGCTGCAGGAGAAAGTTTACCGGGTTCCTGAAAGGGATTGCGGCCCCAGGGAGATTCCTGATAGGCTTTAACATCAATCAGTTTATCGGGAATAGTTGTCGTCTTGGATCCCGACAACATTTCTTCCTGAGTATCCTGTTGGGCTAATTCGATACTGCTTTTTTTATTATTAATATTATAATAGCCCCATATAATTGCCAATCCAAGAGCTACAAATATTATTTTTTTTCTTAATTTTTCGTTCATATCGGTTATCCCAGATCTCCGAGAAGAGCTTTAAATCCGAAAATCAGACGAAGCCTGTTTTTGTCTTCTTCGGTTTTCATTATCGTACATTTATTGATCCCGCGGAAGTAGGGCATACTTTCAATCTCCTGGATAAACAGACCAAACTCTTTGTAATTTCCTTCAAGGGTCATTCCAATATTTAAAAAGAGGGGATTTTCAGTATCAGTAATCATACTATTCAACTGTAATAATTCCGATATGGAGGGTTCAAACTCGGTAACTTCCAGATTTTTGGCAAGGGAGACTTTCTCCAACTGGTCAAATAATTTTAATATGTCCTCTTTTGCATAAAGCTTTGATTTGATATCGGATTTTGTTTCTGAGAGGTTTTTTGATGTCTCAAGAAAATGTGGAATTTCGACCATGATCCGGTTAAAATCATCCAGTTGGCTTTGAGCCTCAATAGCATTTGCCTCAGCCAGTTTTTTATTCTTCTGGAATGGAACAAATACGGTAAAAAACCAGACTAAAAGCAGAAGCATTCCTGCTCCCCAATATATTATTCGGCGCGTCTTCAAATTATACCTCTCATGGTCAAAGTGAATTCAATTTCAAAACCTTCTTTGAGCTCATGTTTAGTATGTCTGGCCAATGTGACATCTTTATAAAAAGGGCTGGCATTCAAATTTTCAACATACTCGGCAAGAAGAATTTCGGGTGGGACGGTAGAAGATGTCGCTTTGCCGTTAATAGTTATGTTCTCTCCTGCAACTTTATTTTCGTATATCAATCTTGTCAGATAAATTTCCTCTCTGGTGATAAGGGAGAGTTCTTTTAAATTTAGGGATAAAAAACTTGGATTTTGTTTAGCCTGATTCAAATATGCCTGGGTTGTGGCGATTTTACTTTTCAATAGATTATAAGTATGATAGGCATCTGAACTCCGAAAATCCTCAACCTGTTTATACAGGCTTTGAGTCTTTTCATCTCTTGATCTGATATTATCACTTAAATACCACCAGGCTCCGCCTAATAATAAAACCAGAGCAGAAAGAGCTAACCGACCGGCGAAATCAAGACTTTTTACTTTTTGAGCGGTTATAATTTTTTCAGGCAGTAGATTTATCATTTTTACGTCGCATGATGCGGCTGCCAGAGCAGGAAGACAGACACTGGCTATATCCAGATCACTGGATTCCTGGTTTTTCAAAAATGACAATTTTTCTATGGGAAAGCGCTCAAACTCTGTCCCAACCTTGCTGATCAACAATTCAATAATTTCATCGCTGTAACAGAGATCACCATGAACAAATATTTTGGAATGAGATTGTGAATGGTACTGGCCCGAGTAAAAATCAAGGGACGTGTTTATCTCCGATGCTAAAGT
>CAYPUP010000146.1:0-6027 GCA_964413795.1 uncultured Ignavibacteriales bacterium | reverse complement strand
TATTCCTCTGCAAAAAAAGCCAACTTTGCCTGCAAAGCAGTTTGGGGTTCGTTTGTAGATAAGCCCGATTACTACCCTGAGAGTGAATCGATGATGCTCAAAATGGTTTACGATTCCAAAACGATGCAATTATTGGGTCTGCAAGCGGTTGGTAAAGGGGATATCTGCCGCAGAGTCGATGTTTTCTCATCCTTAATACAAAATAAAGCCAATGTAAATGATTTGCTCAACTTTGAACATGGTTATGCCCCTCCCTATGCCGAAGCCCTTGATCCTCTTCATCATTTGGCCGGAGTTGCAATTGCTCAGGAAAAAGGGATGGATTTTATTGGACCGAGCGAAGGAATTGATAGAATACCCAATCCAATATGGTTGGATGTCAGAGAAATTGAGGAAGCCGAAGAGGCGCCAATTATAAAAGATGAAGAAGTGATAAAGATCCCAATCTCCGAATTGAGGAAGTCGCTTGATAAATTTGATCAACAAAGAAATATTATTGTGATATGTCGTCGTGGACCGAGATCATATCAAGCGGCATTGATTTTGAAAGCAGCCGGATTTGACAAGGTACATGTATATGCCGGAGGAACATCAGGAATAGTATAATGGCAGCCCTTTCAAACAGACTTATTATGTGCGGCATCAGCCACAAAACTTCAACTCTCGAAGAACGAGCACCGTTTGGTTTTGGCCACGATGATCTTGCTAAAGCCAATGCGGTATTCAGTGATTTTCCTGAAGTTATCGAATCCTGTATTGTTTCTACCTGCAACCGTGTTGAATTTTATTTTATGACTGATATAAACGCCGACCCGCTTGAACTTTTATCTTCATTTTATAAAAAAAACAAAAATATTGATCTATCCCCATATATAAACAACTTTCAGATCAAACGAGACAAGCATGCCGTTTCGCACTTATTGAAAGTCGCCGGTGGTCTTGACTCAATGATATTAGGGGAGAATCAAATTCTGGGGCAGATTCGCGAGGCCTATAGTTCTTCATGTGCCGTTAAAGCGGCCGGTAAAGTTATCCATCGTCTCTTCCATCAAGCCTTCCGGGTAGGCAAACAAATTCGCACCGATACCGAGATGGGTAAAGGGGCTTGCTCGGTTAGTTCAGCTTCTATAGATTTGATTATGTCAAAAAACAACGGGCTTAAGGATCCGACGGTTTTATTTATTGGAGTCAATCAGATGATTAATCTGGCTGCTTCAAATTTAGGCCGGGATATTCACGGTGAGTTTTTATTCGCTAACCGTACCAAGGAGAAAGCCGTTCAGTTTGCAGAAAAATTCGGAGCAAAAGGATTTGGTCTGGATGAATTACCGCAACTTCTTGTAAAAGCCGATTTATTGATTTCATGCACGGGTTCTGATAATCCAATTATATCTGCTCTGATGATAAAAAATCTGGTGAAAGAAATTCCGAACAAAAAACTAATTATGATGGATATGGCTATACCAAGGGATATTGAATATCAAAAAGATAGTTTTGCTAACTTACAATATTTTGATCTTGAAGATGTCCGCTATTACGTGGCTGAGCAGCAGGTAAAGAGGGAGGCGGCTATCCCGGAAGCCGAAGAGATAATCGAACGGCGGCTAGATGAATTTATGTACTGGTTTGATCATGTGCGCCATGAAAGATTATCCGCCAGCGTAGAAGAGTCCTTTGAACAGCTCAGAGAAAAAGAATTAAGCGGAATTTTAAATAAATTATCCCCAGAACTTCAAAACGAACTAAACGAATCAACGCGGAGTTTGGTTAAAAAATTGGTAAGGGTAACTGCCCGTACCTGCAGTAAATGTTCAACGGAGAAAGAATAGTTATGTCGAATACTTATATGCCGATTTCGATTTCATTAAAAAATCGTAAATGTTTAATCATCGGAGGCGGCCAGGTCTCATTAAGAAAAATAGATACACTACTGGAGTATGATTCCGAAATAACGGTGATCTCTCCCGAAGTAGTGGATAAGATTGAGTATTATGCCAAAAAGGGTTTGATCAAACTCGAAAAAAGAAAGTATGCTTCATCCGATGTAGAATCTTTTGGCCTGGTTATAAGCGCTTGCGATGATGAAAAAGTTAACGAACAGGTTTATCATGATTGTCAGGAAAGAAATATACCGGTCAATGTTGTTGATAATCCTCCTCTTTGTGATTTTATCTTTCCGGCTGTTGTAAGAAGGGAATGTTTAACAGTAGCTGTTTCTTCAGATGGCAAGGCTCCCTTTTTATCGGGGCACTTACGCTTTGTACTTGAGAATATCTTCCCGCCCCATTGGAATAAACTGGCGCAAATGGCGGTACAATATCGTATAGATGTTATTAAAGAGTGGGCTGGTAAACCAGAACAGAAGCGGTTGGCTTTTGAACGTTTCCTTGATGTGGACTGGAAAACTCTTCTTGATCAAAAGCAGCCGGAAGTGGTTGAAAATGAATTAAAACGTATCCTGGTGGCGGCTCCTCCGCCGGATGATGCCCCTGAAAAAAATGATGATAAAGAAATATACGAATAGCTTAGAACATAACTATTATGAATGATAAAAAGACCGGTATTGTCTATTTAGCCGGAGCCGGCCCGGGTGATCCTGATCTGGTAACAGTTAAAACATATAATTTATTACGGCAGTGCGATGCGGTTGTCTATGACTACCTGATCCCTGATGAACTGATTACCACCCTTCCTGAAAATGTAGAAAAATATTATGTAGGTAAAGTCGGGGGAAAAAACTCAACCCCTCAAAATGATATAAATGATTTAATTATTTCACTCGCTAAGTCAGGTAAAAATGTTGTCAGATTAAAGGGGAGCGATCCTCTTGTCTTTGGACGCGGGGGAGAAGAGGCCAAAGTTTTGGCTCAAAACGGAATTAACTTTGAAATCATCCCCGGCGTTACAGCCGGGATATCCGCCTCGACCTATGCCGGTATTCCCGTAACCGATCGTAATCTTGCTTCCTGGGTGATGTTTGTCACCGGCCACAAAGCAAAAGAAAAACTGACTTCAAGCGTACAATGGGATTGGATTGCCAAAGGGGAGAAAGGGACAATCGTTATCTATATGGGCGTTAGCCAGATTGGCAGCATTGCTGCCGATTTAATAGAAAATGGCATGGATAGTGACACCCCTGCAGCTGTAGTTGAGAGAACATCATTCCCCACTCAAAGAACTCATACTTCTACTCTAAAAGATTTGCCACAGATGGTTATCGATAAGAACGTAAAAGCTCCGGCGATTTTTATTATTGGTGAAGTTGTCAAATTGAGAGAATATATCGACTGGTTTGGCAAAAAGCCGCTGCATGGTTTGAGAGTCCTGGTTACAAGACCTTCGGATCAATCTCAGGAAATTTATGCCCGTTTGAGATTTTTAGGAGCTGAAGTGCTCACCTATCCTACCATTGCTACCAGAGAACATTTAGATAACAAAGGATGGGATACTTTTAATAAAATCTCAACTTCTGACAACTGGCTTATATTTACCAGTGAAAATGGAATCCGGTATTTTATCAAGCAGTTAAAGAATCAGGGGAAAGATATTAGGCTTTTAGCTGATTATAGAATCGCCGTTATCGGAGGTGGTACTCAAAAAGCTCTTGAGGAATATTATTTGAAGGCTGATTTTATCCCTGACAAAGCTACGACAGCAACATTTGCAGATCAATTTGTCAGCAAATATAATCTTAAAGATGCCAATGTTTTTAGGGTTAGAGGGAATTTTAGTATCAAGAATATCGATGAGGCTGTTGTAAAAGCCGGGGGTAATCTTATTCCTATGACGGTTTATGAAACCTATTATCCCAAATGGCCCGAGGAAACGGTTGAAAAATTCAGAGCCTATCCTCCTGATATAATTATATTCAGTAGTGGTACTACTGTAGATGGCCTTTATGAGAGTCTGGGTAGCGAAGATATAGAAAAATTTGTAAAACCGGCAACTATCGCTTCGATTGGCCCATCAACATCAAAAGAGATTGTATCAAGCGGGTTGAAGGTTACCTATGAATCAAAAATCCATACGATACCGGGCTTGATTGATGAATTGGTAGAATATGTAAAAGCGAATCCAATGGTGGAATAATTTTTTATTAATTGCAATAACGTCATTTCAAAAATAAGACAAAAAAAACGGACCGAAGTCCGTTTTTTTATTTCTACTAATTCTACCAAATTAGTTTTCAGCCAAAATCATATCATCGTATTCAATTTCAAAACGGAGCTTATGCTTGGCTTCTTCCTGAGCTAATCCAAAAAATATTTCCTGCACTTCAGCATCAGAAGTAGAAGTAGCCAGATCATTATAAAGCTTATAAGCGGCTTTTTCCGCTTTCATGGCAATAATCAAAGCATCCTGATAAGACAATTCAGCTTTAGTTGGTTCAACTTCTTCAAGATGATCGCCAATCTTAAGATCAAGAATCTTCTTTTCACTGGTGAAAAGTCTTTTCCCTGATTTTACCGCTTCCAGTTTTGCTTTATGGCTCATCTCTTCACGGGAGAAACCGGTGAAAACTTTTTTCATGGCATCGCCTGTCACTTTTGTAGCCAGATCTTTATACATTGCAGCGGCATCCAGTTCTCTCTGGATGGCAAAATCTAATATTGCATTGACACTTTTGAACTTCATTCTTTTCTCCATATTCAAAGAACTGTAAAATTAGTATTCAATTTAAAATCAACTGTAGGGATACATCCCTTTTTTAATAGTTTCAAGCTGTTCCAGCAGGCTGTTATGTTTTTCTTCGTCAAGAAGAAGATAATGAAGAAGATACTCCTGGACAACCATCTTTTTCCCTTTGAGTGCCTCAAGAGACAAATGAGCCAGCTCAACGGTTTTCTTCTCGATGGCAATATGCTTTTCAACGAGATCCCATACATCCGCCAGTTCATCGGGGGTCATTGATATTGCGCTGGTATCAAGACTGTTTTTTATAAGTTCCTGGACCTTATAATGGCGCTGTGAGTCAGCCTGGATTATTTCCATAATTGTTCTGATAACCGGGTTGTCGGTTTTCTCAAGAATCTGGCTGGTTGATACGACAGAAGCGTTTTCGATTTTCATCCACTGCTGCATGTTGTGGATCAGCTTTTCCTGAATTGCTTTGGTTGACATTTCAAATTCTCCCACTAATAGAATAGTTTATTTTATTATTTGTTAACAAATTTTGTAACAATCTTTTCAATCTCTGATAGATGTTATAAAGTCTAACAACTCTCTGTTCTATTAGTTCCTTGTTACTCTACCTATTTGACGACAATAAACCAAAGCCAAAGTGCGGTAAAACATATGAGCAAATTTTGAGTAAGGCATATACCACAACAGGAAATAAACAAATGTAAGATGGATAAAATACGTGATATACGAAGCCAGGGCTAAATCTGCAACACGAATAAGCCAGGCTAACATCCCGGTAAAACCGGCAAAAAATACAACATATAAAAAGAGATAATCGGGATAGCCATTGGCTCCTATCTGATCCTTGTTTGCCATTCTTCTCAAAATCATCCAGGCGCCTCCGACGGTTAATCCTATTCCGCTGAGAGCTCCAATTATTTTAACCGGATGATATGGCGCAAGCGGTAAATCGAAAAAGGAATGCATGCTTTCCAAGCCAAGCATATTCAAATAATGGGGAATAAAAATAAAAATGAAGACTAAACCGGTAGTTATCATTGCCCCCAGAAAACCCAGAAATAAGATCATATGCGCCGTCGCACGAGCATGGTTAACATCGCATTTTTTAAATAGCTTATGAAAAATGAATTCTTTGAGGGTGGCAATCAGAGCCGGGATAAATGACATCTTTATTTCCGGGTTGCCCTGATGCAGACTCCTCCAAAATCTCATAAACCCAATCGAGGCAAAGAGAAAAATGAGTATATTCCCAAATACAAAAAGTGCGTCAACCGAACTGTGAGGGAGAAAGATATTAAAATCAATGGATTGTCCCGCTTGCAAAAATAAATAACTGCCATCTTCTATTCGAGGAGCAAAAGAATAAATACAAGCCATAAGAAT
>CAYPUP010000145.1:0-6069 GCA_964413795.1 uncultured Ignavibacteriales bacterium | reverse complement strand
GGATTGGGATAATTCTGTTCAAGAAGAAATTTATCAGGCATATTTTCATTTGAATCTGAAATATCAGTTGTAGACTGAAAAATGATCCTGGTCGAGTAAAAGATCAGATTTTTATTATATACCGTATCACCATCATCCGGATCATTTACACAGCTATAACCCGGACCGGTTGAGGTTGGGAAGGTCTGGTATTGATCAGTGATGTCAACTCCATCAGAATTGTAAATTACCGATGCCACTCTAATAGTATCATTATCTTTTTTCCACATTCGATTATCTTCACAGGAGAGCCACATAAAATCAACTTCAGTTGTATCTCCCTGGAGGCTCAAATTATCTGAAACCTGAAATTCAATTGATAACGCCGGTTCTCCTAATTTTAAACATTCTTCACCCAGCTTTGAATTTCCATACAAAGCCGCAGCTTCAATCCATAGATATTCCTGTGGTATAATATTAGAATAAATATTCTTAAAAATAACTTTCCAGCGGCAGGAATCATTTAGCATGGGAGAATGAATATCCCATAAAGTAAGTTTGGAACTGTCATAAGAAACCATCAATTGAATCCCATCGACATCCAAATAGTCAGCAGGAAAATCCTGATCCATTATTACATCTATAATAGCAATTCCACCCGGGGTTGGTTCATATGGAGAGGATAAAGAGATTGAAACGGGAAGATTGCTGCAAAATATAGATTTAACATTAAATATAATAAAGAATACAAAAACATATATGACTTTTGAATTTCTCATCCAGTACTCGATTTTTTTAAATATTAAGGACTATATTACAACATTTCATGAAATAGTCAAGCCTTCCCATAAAAAAACCCACCGAAATTCGGCGGGTTTTTATTCGTAAAAATTATTTATTTTACAACTTTAAAAGTATATGGGCCGCCCCATTTCGGTTGGTGGACACCATCTTCAGCCGGACTGGCAAACATCCAACCGCCGCCAGGAGGATAAAAAGCGGAATCAATGGTAATTGTTCCTGTTTCGGGAAGCATCATATTGAGGGATAGACACTTCTGGATATCATGAGGCTGATATTGTTGTTGAATACTAAGTCCGCCAAAGCCAAGAAGTTCCGGCATTTCACCATTCCAGTCATTTTCAACGGCATAAACACCGCCAAAATTCCATATTGATTTATCTTCCCAACCATTAAACCCTTTAATGTCTCCATTTTCATTCAAACTCGGAAGACTATCACTGACGTGGATAATTTTTTTAATATCAGGTGATTTAAAAGCAAAACCAAATGAAAACCCGGAATAAATGGAATCATTTGAAATATAAATATCAACTGATACATTTTTACCAGCCTGAATGGTGGAGTCGTTTATAGCCCCAGGTCCGGAAAGCTTCATGCTAATTGAACCGGCCATAGCAGAAAAGGTAAAGACCAATAAAACAAATGCTGTCATAACTTGTAACTTAAAATTGCGCATTAGTTTCTCCTGAAAATTATGTGTTAACATTAAACTTTATACATCCAAATCAATAATTTGATTCAGTATAATAGGTTTAACCAAATTATTTGTCAAATGGATTATTATCAGATTAATAATATGACTAACCTATCCAGCAAACATATACTATTTAGTAAAACTTTATAGGACAACAATTTTAGAGGAACAAACTTAAAAAGTTCAACAATTTTGTTTGACAAAAGATAAAATATTTTTATTATAGCTCAACGAAAGGAACTAATAATGGCAAATTTGAAAATACCAGTCTTATCTGAAACCCATGAGCAGCACCATTACAAAACCTCATCAATTGGCCGTAAAATATTAATGGCCATAACAGGGATGTGCTTGATAGGATTTGTAACAGGTCATCTTTTAGGGAATTTACAAATTTTCATAGGTCAGGATCAACTGAACACTTACGCCCAGGCTCTTAAAAATCTGGGTTTTGTAACATATTTAATCAGAGCGATTATTTTGGTTATTGCCATTCTGCATATCTATTCAGGTTTATTACTCTATTTTCATAACAAAGCTTCAAGACCGGTGGATTATAAGTTCAATAATACCATCCAGGCATCGCTGGCTTCACGGACAATGGTCTGGAGTGGTCTGGGGATTTTCTTTTTTGTCGTTTATCACCTATTACACTATACATTTATAGTGACAAATCCTGAATATGCCAATTTGCATGACAATCTTGGAAGACATGATGTTTACTCAATGATTGTTCTTGGATTTCAAAATTATTTCATTTCGGCTGTTTATATTATTGCCATGCTTTTCCTGGCTTACCATCTGAGCCACGCAGTTTCGAGCCTCTTCCAATCGATGGGATGGAATAAAAAAGAGTTGGAGCATAAGTTGAAGTTAATCGCCAATGCCTACGCAATACTTATACTTATAGGATACGCATCTATTCCGGTAGCGATAATGACCGGGGGCATAACTTTACCGGGAGGAGCACATTAATATGAAACTTGATTCAAAAATACCATCCGGACCATTAGCCGAAAAATGGAACAAGCACAAATTTGACATGAAGCTGGTTAACCCATCCAATAAAAGAAAATATCATGTGATAGTTGTTGGTTCAGGATTAGCCGGTGGAGCCGCAGCAGCATCTTTTGGTGAACTGGGTTACAATGTCAGTTGCTTTTTTTATCAGGACAGCCCCAGAAGAGCACATAGTATTGCCGCTCAGGGGGGAATAAATGCTGCCAAAAATTACCAGAATGATGGAGATTCTGTCTATCGTCTTTTTTATGATACTATTAAAGGGGGCGATTTCCGTTCCCGTGAAGCCAATACCTATCGTCTGGCTCAGGTAAGTGAAAACATTATTGATCAGTGCGTAGCTCAGGGGGTTCCATTTGCAAGGGAATATGGCGGACATCTCTCTAACCGATCTTTCGGAGGAGCTCAAGTCTCGCGTACTTTTTATGCTCGAGGACAAACCGGCCAGCAGCTTCTTCTTGGAGCCTACTCTGCCCTCTCCCGTCAGATTGGAAAAAAACAGGTTAAGATGTACCCCCGTACCGAGATGCTTGATTTGGTATTAGTAAATGGCCATGCCAAAGGAATCGTTGTTCGTGATATGGTGACCGGAAAGATCAGTTCTCATTCTGCGGATGCGGTAGTACTCGCCACAGGTGGATATGGTAATGTCTTTTATCTTTCAACTAATGCCAAGGGTTGTAATGTTACCGCCACATGGCGGGCTTATAAAAAGGGGGCTCTTTTTGCCAATCCCTGCTATACCCAAATTCACCCGACCTGTATTCCTGTCAGTGGTGATTACCAGTCCAAACTAACTCTTATGTCGGAATCTCTTCGCAACGATGGCCGTATCTGGGTTCCCAAGAGTCAGAATGATAAACGGGAAGCCGGCCTTATTCCTGAAAATGATCGCGATTACTACCTTGAACGAAAATATCCCTCCTTTGGTAATCTTGCTCCGCGTGATATTTCATCTCGGAGTGCCAAGGAAGCCTGCGATGACGGTCGCGGAATAGGTGAAACCGGACTTGGGGTTTATCTTGATTTTGCCGATGCTATCAAACGGCTTGGCGAAAATACTATCCGTGATAGATACGGCAACCTCTTCCAAATGTATGAAAAGATTACCGGCGAAAACCCCTATAAGGTTCCAATGCGCATCTACCCCGCCTCTCATTATACAATGGGCGGCTTATGGGTTGACTATAATCTGGAAAGCAACATCCCCGGACTCTTTGTAATCGGTGAAGCAAATTTCTCCGACCACGGCGCTAACCGTCTTGGAGCCAGTGCTCTGATGCAAGGATTAGCTGACGGATACTTTGTTATACCTTACACAATTGCTAATTACCTGGTTCGTGTTGGAGCCGGAAAACCTTCGACTGATATTCAGGAATTCAAGGATGCGGAAAAAGTAATTGATGAAAAGATAAAGAAACTATTATCAATAAACGGCAAACGTACAGTCGATTCTTTCCATCGCGAATTAGGCATTATAATGTGGGAGAAATGCGGCATGGCTCGCAATGAAAAAGGTCTCAAAGAGGCGATTGCAAAAATCCCCGGACTTAAAGAAGAGTTCTGGAAAAACGTCAAAGTCCTTGGTGAAAATGAAGAGATTAATCAATCCCTTGAGAAAGCGGGACGGGTCGCTGACTTTTTTGAATTTGCCGAGATGATGTGCTGGGATGCTCTCACCCGGGATGAATCCTGCGGAGCCCATTTCCGCGAGGAACATCAATCGGCAGAAGGCGAAGCCGTGCGTAACGATAAAGATTATGCCCATGTTTCCTGTTGGGAATTCAAGGGGGACGGTGTTAAACCGGAGATGCATAAAGAAGAACTCAAATTCGAATTTGTTGAATTGGCGACAAGGAGTTATAAGTAATGAACCTTACTCTCTATGTCTGGCGTCAGAAAAACGCCAACGATAAAGGCAAGCTCGTTCAATACGAGGCTAAGAATGTCTCTACTCATATGTCCTTTCTGGAAATGCTTGATGTCGTCAATGAAGACCTGATCCTCAAAGGGGAAGATCCGATCGCTTTTGACCATGACTGCCGCGAAGGTATCTGCGGTATGTGCTCAATGGTAATCAATGGTATTCCTCATGGTCCCGAAAAAGGGACAACGGTCTGCCAACTTCATATGCGGCATTTCAAGGATGGCGACAAAATCTATATCGAACCCTGGCGGGCCAGAGCTTTCCCAGTTTTGAAAGACCTCATTGTTGATCGCTCGGCTCTGGATCGGATTATTCAGGCGGGTGGCTTTGTCTCTATTAATACCGGTGGCGCCCCTGATGCTAATGCGGTTCCTATTTCCAAAACTGCGGCGGATACGGCTATGGACGCGGCAGCCTGTATTGGTTGTGGCGCTTGTGTGGCGGCTTGTAAAAATGCCTCAGCCATGTTATTCGTAGCGGCAAAGGTCTGTCAGTTTGTAAATTTGCCTCAGGGAAAAGTGGAAGCAACCGAGCGGGTGCGTAATATGGTGGCTCAAATGGATGCTGAAGGATTCGGGGATTGTACTAATTATTTTGAATGCGAGGCAGCCTGCCCGAAAGAGATCCCGGTCAAATTCATCGCCCAAATGAACAGGGAGTTTCTGAAGGCGAAGTTGATGAAGTGACACCCTCAGTGTGTTTTCCACTTCGCGTTGAATCATGTTTTTGTGCCTGACAAACACCCTCGTCTGCTGACAGGGGTAGTCTTTGTAGGTCGAAAGTCTCGACTTTCGACATTCTTAGGAAACTGTAGGGGCGAAGCATTCATTTGAAGAATCATATTAAATTTTAGATTAATTACAGGAGAATGCTTCGCCCCTACTATTTAAATTACATGTGTAACCAAATAATAAGATATGAACAGAAACACACCGCAAGCGGTGTGCTACCCAATCCATAAGAGCAGATGTGGACATCTGCCTCTTATAATAAAAGAACCCTCGCCTATCCAGCGAGGGTTCTTGAGCTTTTGTGGAGCTAGAGAGAATCGAACTCTCGACCTCTTGAATGCCATTCAAGCGCTCTCCCAACTGAGCTACAGCCCCATATTTTTATTTATGGGTCCAAATTGTCGAAAGTCAAGACTTTCGACCTACATAAAATTCAAATCTAATGTCGAAACCACAGGGGTTTCGACCTACTGAAGAATAAATCTTCGTCAATCAATTTTAAATCAGGCTAAGCCTGCAACAGCCTAAACTATACTCAGTTAATCAACTTTTGTCAACAGCTATTTAAATTCCATTTTTGGTCATTAATTTTGTACTTACTTCTGAAATTAGAACAACTTATTTATAATATTTGAAATTATTTATTTATATATTACAATCAGTCTATATCCTTAATTTTTAATTTACTGATAAAATAACTATTTTGAAATTTAGCCAACAAACTAATTTAAATCAAGTTACAAAAATCACAACGCAATCTATATGGATTAAAATAGAAATGATTACAATTATGTACACTTTAATTATAGCTAAGTGGATTTATTTGAATAATTTATGCAAAATAATTCTTGTTTAATATTGAAATAAGCTTATTTTATTTAAGGATAAAGTAGATGTCGAATGTCTATTGTCTG
>CAYPUP010000144.1:0-6096 GCA_964413795.1 uncultured Ignavibacteriales bacterium | reverse complement strand
CGGAAATAAAAAAGGCAACAACCCTTATCTGATGGGGACCTGGCCTGATTTTATCAAAGTAAACAATTTGAATTTAGAAGCTGGCAGATTCATTACTGATATGGATCAATTTACCAGAGCTTATGTTTGTGTCATCGGTCATAAACTGGCCGAAACTCTATTTGAGGGGAAAACTCCGATTGATGAGGTCATCAGAGTCAACGGCGATCGATTTACAGTGGTGGGGGTGTTTGAAGAGAAAAAATCTACTTTCGATGAAGACAACGAGAACAATCAGGTTACCATTCCCTTATCCACTTTTGAAAAAATACATCCCTGGGAAGAAGAACTGTTTTTGATCGTTAAAGGTTCCAGCCCTCAAGTGATGGAGCAGGCGGAAGAAGAGATTATCAATACCCTTAGGATTTACCGCAGTGTCCCCTTTGAAAAAAATAACAACTTTGCAATTTCTACTCAGGAAAATCTTAAAGAAATGGTTAATAATATCACTAAATATATTTATCTGGCTATGATAATTATAACTTCGGTTGGCTTAATGGTGGGGGGAATCGGGGTGATGAATATCATGCTGGTTTCCGTGACGGAACGGACGCGTGAGATCGGTGTCCGCAAAGCACTCGGCGCCAAGCGTTCAAATATTCTGTTGCAATTCCTGACTGAAGCGGTTACTCTTACCTGCTCAGGGGGAATAATTGGCATCATTTTGGGCATTGTTGTAGGATTAATAATAAATAAAGTAGCTGGTTTTCCCATGACTATTTCAATTTTCTGGATTGTAATCGGGTTTGTTGTGGCTGTCTCAGTCGGTCTGATATCCGGGATTGCACCAGCCATGAAAGCAGCCCGACTTAATCCGATTGAAGCTCTGCGGTACGAATAATCATATTAAAGGTATAATAATAAATATTTTTTTAGTGTTGCCTGCGGCTAAATACGTCTGTTAATTGAAACCGGTTATGGTAATGGTGGTTATGGGAGTAGATATGGCTGTAAGAAAAGTGATTCCAATTGTAATAGTTTTATCAATAATCTTAATCTCTCTTCCGGTTCAATTACTTGCTCAAAAATATGATTTCAGAAAATATGCTGAACAGGAAGGAGATCTGCTAATTGATTATGCGGCTTTTGCCGGTTCAGAACCGGGGAGGGTTCGTTTGGAAATCTACTATCAGATTTACAACAGCGCTCTTAATTTCACCCTTGAAAATAATATACATGAAGCCAAATATGAGATTAATATTTGGGTCAACGATGATAAAGGGGCGAAAGCAGGCTCTTATTCCGATGAAAAAACGGTCCAGGTGTCCAGTTCCAAAAAAGCCCAATCAAAAAGTGATTTTCGGGTAAATCAAGCCAGCTTTGATCTCTGGCCAGGGAAATATAATATTAATTTTATCTTATCTGACCCCCGTTCGCAATCAGTAGTCCGAAGAGAACTCAAAGTTAACCTTAAGTCATTTGATAATAAAAATCCTCGATTGTCGGATATAGAATTTGTTCAAGCTGTAAAAATCGATGATAGCTCCGATAGCCGATTTTCCAAAGGGAATTTAATCATCATTCCTTCGCTGAATAAAAGTTTTGGAATGGATGAAAATGATAAATTTGTTTTCTATGTTGAAGTTTATCAAGGTACCGATTCAATGGATGAAATTACTATCGAGACCATTCTGCGCCATGATCTCAATGGCATGATGTATAGAGACACGATCGATACCAAATTGGAAGAGCCGGTAACGAGACAATTGCGAGAGATTACTCTGGACGGATTTCAGCCGGGGGAGTACGACCTTTTTGTCCGCTTGCTGGGGAGAAGAAATAAAAAAATTGACGAAAAAAGGGAGAGGTTTGAAGTCCCCTGGAATCAAAAATCTCTTATCAGGTTTCGTTACAATGAAGCGGTAACCCAGTTGGAATATATTGCTGATCCAAGTGAGCTGAAGGAATTGAAGAATATTGAGGATAATGGGGAGAGAATTAAAGCCTTTAATAAATTCTGGGCATCCAGGGATCCCGATCCTACAACGGAAATTAATGAATTAAAAGTAAAATTTTATTACCGAATCAACACCGCCAATCGTCTATTTACAGTAATGAGAAGAGAAGGATGGCGGACTGATCGGGGAAGAGTTTTAATTCAATTCGGAGAACCGGATCAGATTGACGATTTTCCTTTTAACACCGATGGGAGACCATATCAGGTATGGCATTATTATGATGATGGTCCTTATCGAAAGTTTACTTTTGTAGATGAAAATGAAGATGGCGATTATCGGTTGATTTATCCTTATGATGGTTTAAACCAACGACCGGATTTTTAGCCGAAGGAGTATAAATGAAACGAAGTGTGATTAGTAAATTATATCAAATCTTTCTAATTCTTTTTTTGTTAATTGTATCGGGAGTAAATGCCCAGGATGAAAAAGAAAATTCTCTTACGGTATATTCCGGGGCAGTAGTCCTGGCTGATCCCCAGTTTGATTCAGTTTCACTTGTAGAATTCCCGTTTTCTCTTAACAGGCATGAATTCGAATTTTTCCGTCCTGAAGGGGAAGAACTACTTTTATACTCCCGCATTTTTGCCCAGATTGATCTTTTTAATACCCTTGGAACCGCAGTGGATTCAATCACTACCTATTTTTCCGTTAGAGCCAATAACAGGACAGAAGCGCTTCAGAAGGGAATAAAATTATTTAATAAATTAGCTCTCCTTGTTAAGCCCGGTGTGTACTCGGCCAGGCTTCATGTAATTGATGTTGTTAGCAAGCGAAGCGGCGATGCTTTTATCGACAAAATAGTTGTTAAACCACCCCAGAAAAATAACATTTCGATCGGCGGGCCGATCATAGC
Source organism: uncultured Ignavibacteriales bacterium (assembly GCA_964413795.1). Taxonomy (GTDB): domain Bacteria; phylum Zixibacteria; class MSB-5A5; order GN15; family FEB-12; genus DAOWMZ01. Next base: position 3,246 of record CAYPUP010000144.1, on the reverse strand, counting down.
CTTTAATGTCAAACCTGTTATTGATACGGAAGCGGTAAACATGCGGTTGGTTCGAAATAATTTCTATATTATTCCTAACCCGGTATCTATGTTCAGTGATAAAGATACCCTTGTATATCTTTACTATGAATTATACAACCTTGATTATGATTCTGATAATCCCTCACAAATTCAAGTATCATATAATATTTTAAGTAATGATTCCTTATACAAGACACTTGGAGTAAGAAAAATTGATAAACCGGGTGGAAGCGCCGCTCTTGCGGAATCTTTTGAGATTAAAAACTGGCCATCAGATTTGTATCACTTACAGATTCTTGCTACCGATTTAGCCAATAATAAGACGGATACGAGCTTGAGCAAGTTTCGGATTTTATCGTCGGAAGAGGTGGCTCTGGCTATTGAAAAATTTCAATCCAATGATCCATATGACGCGCTTAGTCTTAAAAGTAAAATCAATTTAGTGACTTATATAATGGATGTTCAGGAAAAGCAGGCTATGGATCGCTTATCCGACGAGGGGAAAAATAATTTTCTCATACAGTACTGGAAAGATAAAAAGTCCAAAAACCGTTTCGGGAATCCTGTCTCGCGCAAGGATCTGATTGCTTATTACAAATTTGCTAATGATCACTTTTCGGAAAACGAAGACAAAACCGACGGCTGGTACAGTGACAGGGGAAGAGTACTGATGTCATACGGACAGTGGGATCAACTGGAGAGCCGCGAAATCCCCATGAAGCAGGGTACATATGAAATATGGTGGTATTTCGGCTACAAAGAGGGTAAGGTATTTATTTTTGAAGATTGGAACGGATTTATGAGATTGGTGCACTCTAATGTTGACGGTGAAGTATATGATGATAGTTGGAATGATGTGATCAAATCCGGCATGATTGATATTGACCCTGATTTTGTTGATGAGAAAGATGTTAATTCTGATTTCTAATTTTAAAACGTGATATTAAAAAAAAAGAGCCTTATGGTTAAGGGCTCTTTTTTATTTATGATAATTATTTTAATTACCACTCTTAACGGTCTTTACGCGATCCTCATTGCCGGGAGCTCTGATGGTCCTTTTAACAGGGACGGTAAAGCGTGAAGTTTGCTCGTCATTCAATTCAAGAGTAAAAGATTTATCAAACGATTTCGCCAGGTAATCTTTATTTATTTTGATTTTTCCGGAGGCAGATTCACCCGGTTGAATCTTGCCAGGAAATTCAACACTGAAATAATCTTTTGCATAGGCAATCATTGATATATCCAATACTTGTTCGGAAACATTGTTAATTGTAAACTCGGCTTCATCGATTACCTTATCGCTGAATTGCGACATGTCAATTTTATAAGGCGTGATTACCACCGGATAAGTAGAATCAGGACGGGGCGTGATCGTAGCGGTAATGGTTACCATCTTATCAGGAGGCCCTTCATTTGTCTGAATTTTGGGTCGTTTGGATACTTTTGATTTATAAGTTTTAGTATCAAATATGATTTCTAATTTGGCACTGTCACCGACAGGCAGCACATTCTTATCCAAAGGTGCTTGAGTGCATCCTCAGCCAGGGACTACTTTCAAAATCTTCAGTTCATCATCTCCAGTCGAGAGCAGCCAGAAATCATGGGAAATCTTGGAATTCTGGGGTACAAACCCGAAATCAAATGATGATTCGCCAATAGTCAGGCGGGGAGCACTTGTTGCTATACCAGCAAGTACTAAAATTGAAATCAAAATTAAATAAATTTGATTTAGAATCTTCATGATTTGTCTTCTATCCTCCAAAATATGTATTGTAGTTAATAATTTGTTTTCTATTTCACTTATAAAATTTACGTCGGATAGGAATGGTTATATTGGTATTATCCTTGTCGTTAATTGAAAAAGTTATTGAAGCCTGCCAGGGGACATCTGTGTATTTTTCATTGAGTTTAATATATCCACTGGCTGATTCATTAGCTTTTATTGACTTCGGATAATCAATAGTGTATTGATCAGATATAGTAGAAATTACCTTTATTTCATAATCAAGGGGATATGTATTGGTGAAGGTAAATTGAATACTGTCAATATCCTTGCGGATTGTCTGGCCAAATTCAAAACGATAGGGTTTAATCAATAAAGGAATAACATTATCAAAAGACTGTTTAATCTGTCCTTTGAGCGATAGCCTTATTGGATCAGGTTTACCGTTATAATAAATTTGGATTGACCTGAAAATGGCATTTCGGTTATTTGAGATATCCCACTCTAAATCTATCAATAAACTGTCTCCGGGGGGAATTCGATCTGATTTTATGTTGGATACAGCACAGGAGCAACCGGTCTTGATTTCATCAATCACAACGGTATCAGTTCCAATTGATTTTACCCAAAACCCATTATACAAAACAGCATTTGTGGGGATATCCCCAAAATCAAAATTATCAGCCGGTGCAACCAGAATTGCTTCTGCATTAATATTAACAGAAATAACCAACGTAAATATTATAAAAGTTAATAATCTTTTCATCTTTTCCTTATATTATGATGTCGGTACATTTGTTCCAACTTTAGGAAAAATACTATAATTTGAAATTTTGTCAAGTTTGTTAAGGGCCAAAGACTGTTATTTATTCCATGGAATTAATTGGTATAAATGAATTTTACAGTTCAAATACGTATTTGAATTACATATCAAATATTTTGCCCGGATTGAGGATATTTCCGGGGTCGAATTGCAGTTTTATTCTTCTCATTAAATTAACTGCAGATCCATGTTCCAGTTCAAAAAGATCTTTATGGCCAAGCCCGATTCCATGTTCACCCGAAATTGTTCCGCCTAATTCTATGGTTTTCTTTATTATCAGATCATTTAACTTTTGAGCTTTGCTCCATTCCTGCTGATCATTTTTATTGGCTAACATTAATGCATGAAGCAATCCCAGCCCAACATGACCAAATGTGTGCATAATTATATTGTTTTCAGCAGCTATTTTATGACAGAATTCAACCATCTCAGGCAAGTGGGAGATAGGGAAGGCGACATCATTTCTGAGAATAGTATAGCCCGGTTTCCTATGTTTAATAGCTTCGGTAACCCAGTGCCGGATCTCCCAGGGATTTTGATTATCAGCCAGAACAAACGGCCTGCCGCCTAACTCAGAGCATACTTCTGAAGCAAGTTCAGCATTTGACTTTAATACTTCTTCCGGTCCGTGAATCTCAAGGAAGAGTGAGGGGAGCTCCTCCAATTCGTAGCCTTTTAG
>CAYPUP010000143.1:3372-6171 GCA_964413795.1 uncultured Ignavibacteriales bacterium | reverse complement strand
ATATCATTGCCATCGTATGGCCAGAGGCCATCGCAGCAGGATATCCCGACCAACAGAGCTTTTGCCATACAGAGGCAGGAGATTCAGGATTTATCGGCGGTTAAAGTCGCCCGTCTGCACTATTCAGGCGGGGGAGACTGGTACTGGGGTAATTCTGCGATTCCTAATTTCTTAAGTTTTGTTGCAGAAAATACCAATTTTAGTCTTGATCCCAATGAATATACCGTCACCATAACCGACCCGGATCTTTTTAAATACCCCTTCCTTTTTGCTACCGGACATGGGGTTATCAGTTTTAGCGCTGATGAGAAAGACCGCCTTCGACGCTATTTGGAAGGGGGTGGGTTTTTATTTGTTAACGATTCCTATGGCATGGAAAGCGTCTTCAAAAAGGAGATCGGTGAGCTTTTCCCCGAACGAGAATTGGTATTACTCCCTTTTGACCATAAACTCTACCACTCATTTTATGATTTTCCCAACGGCCCCCCCAAGATTCATGAACATGACAATCAGGCTCCCCGGGGATGGGCGATAATTCTGAACGGCCGGGTAGTATTGTATTTTCTGGTGGAATCGGATATTGGCGATGGCTGGGAAGACCCTCAGGTTCATGGTGATCCTGAAGATTTAAGACAACAGGCGTTTAGAATGGGATTGAACATTTTGACCTATGCTTTGTTAAATTAGTACTAATTTTATCTGCCTGTTTTTAATTGGCAGTCGATATAAATAATTACGAGAAGTGTTAATCCTTTTTTGGGATAGGCGGCACCATGGCTACAATAAATTCAACTCAGGCATTATTACAAAGACTAAAATCCGTGTTGTTCAAGCAGAGGCTGGTTGTCTTCTCAGCCGGTTTACTGCTGACCATTGCGGTTCTTCTATTAGTCGGGATAGGTTTATCACTCCTCGCCAATATTATGATCCTTCCGGTCTGGCTCAAGGTAGCCTTGCTACTTTTATTTGGGACTGGTATGGTAGTAATTTTCATAAGATATGCAATCGCCCACTTTTTCAAAGGCTCAGTTGATAAGGTAGCTGTTCAGCTCGAAGAGAAGAATCCTGAACTCAAAGGGCGTCTGGTGGCAGCGGTACAATTTGCAAGGCAGAAATCATACAAAGGCTTTTCGGGGGAACTGATCGAGGCTACTTTCAAACAGGCTTTGGAGAGAGCTGAAAAAATAAATCTTAATCAGGCGGTTTCGTTTTTTCCGTTATTTAAACAGGGAAGACTCTTTGCCATCGCAGCCATATTGGCCATTGTCATGCTGGTAGCTTTACCGGGGCTTTTCTCATATTCATATGAAGTCTTCTCCAATCCCACCACTGAAATTGCGCCCCCTCTTGGATATGTTGTAATACCATTTCCCGGTGACACCGAGTGGGTGAAATATAAAGATATTGAAATCGGCGCCTCTATTTTTGGGGACGAACTCCCCTCGAAAGTAACAATCCACCATCGTCTGGTCGGTGGTAATTGGCAGCAATCGGAGATTGATCTTAAAAAAGTCAGAATTATTTCATCAGAAAATGGCGATTCGGTCACCTGTACCATAAAACTTAGACAGATAAATAGGTCGTTTGATTATTATGTTGAAGCGGGACGGATAACGACTGAAATCCAGAAAATCGATGTGGTTGATCGTCCGCGTGTAAATGGCATCAAGCTTTCACTATTTTATCCCAAATATACCGAACTCCCCCCAACCGTTATCGATGAAAACAATGGTTCCTTCTCGGCTATTTTTGGAACCAGGGTAAATATGTCAATCGAGACAAACCTGCCTGTTGAACAAGCCTTAATCGTTTATAATGATTCAAGTACTGTCCCCTTTAAAATTGAGGGAAACAAAATTGAGGCATCATTGCTGGTGGAGGAATCCCAGTCCTATTATATCCGCCTGGTTGATCATCTCAGCGAACAGAATCCTGATCCGATTGAATACTATATTACCTCAATTCCAGATGAATATCCCTCAGTGGAGGTTATCCGTCCGGGATTCGATGTCAACCTTTCAGATGAAATGGTTCTCCCCCTGCTTATCAGGATTTTCGATGATTATGGCTTTTCATCACTGGTTATGAAATATCATATAATGTCCCAGGGGTCGCCATCAGAAGAGAATGTAGCCGTTCTTCATTTTCCGGATCGGATGAAAACCGAAGGGGATATCGAACTTAACTGGGATATGGATAAATTAAATCTCTTCCCGGGTGATTATGTCATTTATTATTTTGAAGTGGCCGACAATGATGTCATCTCCGGCCCCAAAATCACAAAATCGCGCCAGTATCTTGCCAGGGTACCTTCTCTTGAGGAAATTATTGCCGAAACCGAAGGCCAAAGCGCCCAGAGAATTACCCAGACGGCAAAATTATTACAACAAGGGAAGGACATCTCCGAACGTTTTAAGGATATGGCGCGCAAGATTCAGGCTCAGAACAAAAGTTTCCCCAAGACCGATTGGCAGCATCAAAAGGAATTTGAAAATCTGGCTCAGCAAAATGAAGAGTTAGTCAAAAATGTAGAAAAGCTGGCTGAAGAGATGGACAAATCGGTTGAAAAGTTAGGCGAAAACGCCATGATGAGCCGCAAGATCATGGAGAAGATGCAGCAGATCCAGAAACTATTCGAAGATGTTGCAACTCCCGAAATGAAAGAGGCTCAGCGAAAGCTGATGGAAGCCTTAAAGGAGATGGATCAGAAGAAGATTCAGGAAGCAATGAAAGATCTCCAGATGTCGCAGGAGGAATTGCTGAAACGGCTGGAACGAACACTGGCTCTTTTGAAAAAGA
>CAYPUP010000143.1:0-3362 GCA_964413795.1 uncultured Ignavibacteriales bacterium | reverse complement strand
ATGCACTTGGAACAGAAGATGGAATCAATGGTACTCAAGGCCGAACAGCTTCTGAAACAGCAGCAGGATATGAATCAAAAGACCGACTCCTCTACCAAAGCAGAGCTTCCATCTTTAAGTCCCAAAGAAGATGAAATAAAAAAAGGGCTTGAAGCTCTCAAAAAAGAAGTCGAGGATCTTGAGAACCTAATGGCTGAAGCTGAGATGAAAGATTCTCCCGAAGCTCAGAAATTCTCTGAAGCTTTAAAGCAAACCGATGCCGATAAAGATATGCAGCAGATGTCCGAGAAGCTCAATGAAGAGGAGCAACAGAAAGCCTCCGATGAAGGTAAAAAGGCAGCAAGTAAATTATCCTCAATGCTGGATCAGATGCAGCAACAGATGCTGGCTCTTACCAAAGGAAACGAAGATGATATAAAAAAAGCTCTGAGAATGGCTTTGGATGATGCCAACTATCTTTCCAAAAGCCAGGAGGAACTCCTTATGGCTGCTTCGCAGATGGATCCGCAGTCGATTCAGCAAAGAGAATTAGCCGCCGTACAAAAAGATCTTGAGACAGCTTGTTCCGGTTTGAAAAACAGGATTAGTGAATTAGGCAAAGAATCTCCGTTTATAGCCTCGGAATTGGATAAGCTTATTCGGGATGCTACCCAGCAGATGGATCTGGCAACCCAGTGTCTGTCAGAGAAACAAACCGCCAACGCCTGCCGCTCTCAACGGGAAGCGATGTCCACTCTTAATAAGGCTTCGGTTCGTTTGATGGAATCTTTAAACAATCAGAAGCAGTGCGATAAAGGGAGCAATTGTAATAAGAATATGTCCAAGCTGGAATCAATGTGCAACAAACAAAACCAGCTCAATCAAGAGACAAAACAGCAGTGCAATAATCCGTCCAACAATCCTTCGGCTCAGCCCAGGGAATCCCGCGATGGCCTCCAACGGTTAGCGGCGGAACAGGAATCGATCCGCAAGTCAGTGCAGGAATTGGCGGACGAGTTCAGCGGCTCGAGACAGATTTTGGGGCGTCTGGACGATATCGCCGATGAGATGAAGAAAATAGAAGAGGATCTTGCTGACGGTGAAGTCGGACCGGAAACAATGGAGCGGCAGCTTCAGATTTATTCACGGATGCTGCAGGCTTCAAGATCACTTCAACGCAAGGATTTCACCGAACAGCGTAAAGCTAACACCGCCGATGATCAGCTGTATACTATTCCTCCTGATCTGCCCCAGGAACTTCTTAATGATCATGTAAAGCTGGAAGACCGTCTTCAGAAATATCTCGGTGGAAAATACCCGCCTCAATACGAAGAGCAGATTAAGGCCTATTTTAAGGCATTGCTGCAATCGGAGGCACAGTTTAATCCCATTAATCCCGGCATGGATCGAGAAATTAACCAATGACCCGATATAGATTATTGATTTTATCATTAATGATTCTGAGTTTTCAACCTGTCGTTGTTTCGGCTGAAGAAAAAAAGGTGCCGGAGGGTTTTAAATTGGCACCATCCAATCAGCAGGAAATAGATGACAACACCAGAATAAAGTTTGCCCGGGATCTTATCCGTGATAAAAATTTCGAGGGGGCGGCGGCTCTTCTTGAGACTATTTACGAAAAAAATCAGGATAACAATTCTGTGATCAGCATGCTTAGAACCTGCTACAATCAAATGGGCTTTTATACTAAAGAAGAAATGCTCATAAGAAAAGGACTCGAAACCTCGCCAAATAATTATATCAACCATCAGTTCCTCGCCGAAGTATTAGCCCGCCAGAACAAAACCGAAGAGGCGCTGCAATCCTATCAACAGGCTATGAAAATGATTATCAATGAGGACACCTCTCAGTATCTGAATATTGTCAGAAGTATGTCATATCATGGTTTTGAATCAGAAGCACTAAATTTGATTAAAGAACTCCGAACCAAAAAAAACAACCCTAAAGTTTTATCCCTCGAAGCCGGCAAAATATCCGAAAGTGTCCGCGATTACAAAACCGCAACATTCGAATATTTCTCAGCCCTGGATGATACCTCGCGGGGTGGAGTTGAGGCTGAGGGGAGGCTTCTGAATTTATTGGCAAACGAGGAGGCTGTCTCCATTGCAGAGATGGAATTGTTAGCTCAGACAGGGGATTCTCCAAGGTCAAAAGTCGCGAGACTTCTTTCGGTACATTATCTGAAAACTGGCCAGCCCGAAAAATCTTATCAGTTTGCCCGGCTTCAGGATTCTCTTGACGGTCAAAAAGGTCTGGCTATTTTGAGTTATATTCGTTCCTGTTTTGAACGGAAACTGTATCAGGAGGCAGTTACTGCTTATGAAAATTCACCCCCTGTTTATGCTGATGAACCGATGTATTTCGAAGCTCTGAGGATTTATGCTGATGCTCTGGTTCAATTGGGGCGGTTTCGTGATGCTATTGTTGTTTATGATTCGGTGGTGGCAAAATTCCCCAGGAAGCAGGATCAGTCGGAAGCCTGCTACAAAATTGGCCAAATATATCTTGATAACCTGATGGACTATGAGTCGGCTATAAAAATATTCGATTCGGTGATTGCTTTTCATACTTCCGGAGGAGGATATTTTAATTCTCTGATAAGCCTGCCCCATTGTTATCTCCGCCAGGGAGATCTTGATGAGGCTCTCAATAAATTTAATATGCTATCAGGATTAAGATTTAATGAGGATGCTCTTGAAGAAATTAATTATTATCGGGGAATGATCTTTTTCTACCAGAAAAATTATGATTCCAGCCAGGCGGTTTTTAACCGGATGCTGGTTGATTTCCCCAGAGGATTTTATTTAAACGATGCTTTAAAGTTAATAATGCTAATGACCGAAGCTGCTGATGCCCCGGTATATCTTCATGACTATTCCCAGGCTCTGTTATATGAAGAGCAGCGATTGCCTGATTCGGCTAAAACTGTACTGGATAAAATAGTAGAAGATGCAAATCCGTTGCTGGCTGATATTTCTCTTTATAAGTTGAGTTTAATGAGCCTTGAAAAATTTGATTCAACCTCGGCGCTGGGATATATTGAGACAATGTCGGAGCAATACCCCGATTCATATTACCTCCCCTTTAGTTTGAAGATAAAAGCGGAAATATTGCTGGAAAGCACGGAAACATGGGAAAAAGGGAAGGAAATCTACCGTCATTTACTTGAAAGTTACCCCGATTATCCCTTTATTTCAGAAATCCGCAAACGATTACGGGAACTCGAAATAGACACCCATACCGGATGAGATGTAGTACATTGACCATTTTTCCCGATCATAATTCTGATCTAAGAATTTATTTATATTGCTTATCCAACCCATATATTTTTAAGTATTAATCAGTTAATTATTAATCCTGGATAA
>CAYPUP010000142.1:0-6194 GCA_964413795.1 uncultured Ignavibacteriales bacterium | reverse complement strand
GTTTCGATAATATTTTTAAATAGTCAGAATCAATTCTGATCCCCTCTTCTTCTAAAGCTACTAAGACATTTATTAGCGGCAGCTCGATATTATAATATAAATTCTGTTGATCCTGTTGATGTAAGAGCGGAGCTTGTATCCCTCTCAGCCGATAAGTATAATCGGCGTCCTCAGCCGCATAAAAAGTGGCTTTGTCAACCGGAACAGTAGCAAAAGATTTCTGATTCTTTCCACTCCCAATCAAATCGGTAATCGGCTGCATTTTATAATCAAAGTGCTTGATAGCCAGAAAATCCAATGAATGCTGGCGCGATGACGGATCTATAACATACGAAGCAAGCATAGTATCAAAACCAATCGGATTGACATCGATGCCATAGCGATGCAGGACTTCAATATCATATTTGGCATTCTGAGCGATTTTCTGAACATCTTTATTTTCCAGGAGCTTCTTAAGCTCTTTGATAGCATCTTCAAATGGTACATTTGTATCTTTATCATCGTGACCAAGCGGGATGTAATAAGCATCCCCGGCATTATTGCACAGGGAGACACCAACCAGATCGGCATTGCGGGCATCAAGGGAGTTGGTTTCCGTATCAAAGGCGATCTCTTTGCTCGTTGCAAATTTTTTCAGAAGCACTTTTAGATCTTTGAGATTAGTAACGGTATGATAATATGCTTTGGTGGATGATTTTTCCATTACCTGCATCATCTCGGCATCGGTGGTGGGCATAATTTGTTTTAAAAGGCGGTTAAATTCGAGTTTGAGGAAAAATTCTTTTGCTTTTTCATAATCGATTGGTTTTAGCTTTAAATCGTCAAATTGAATATCTATGGGTACATCAGTTTTAATCGTAACTAACTCTTTGGATAATTTTGCCTTCTCGATATTCTCTTCTACTTTTTTGCGGGTTCCTTTGGCTTTAATCTGTTCATAATTTTTTAAAACATTTTCAAGATTATCAAATTGTTCCAGAAGTGTGTCAGCTGTTTTGGGGCCGATCCCCGGAATACCGGGAACATTATCCGAACTGTCCCCCATAAGGGCTAATTTGTCGATTACTCTTTCGGGATAAACGCCGAACTTATTCTTTACTTCTTCCGGTCCCATTTTAGCTGGCGATGATGACGAACCCATCGGATTATAAATGCTAATCTTATCGTTTACCAATTGGAAAAAATCCTTATCCCCGGTCACACACCAGACTTTGTAACCCTTACGAGCCGCCATAACTGCTATCGTACCGATAATATCATCAGCTTCAAATCCTTCCATTTCATAATGGGCAATATTGAGAACTTCAACCGCCTCTCTGATACGAGGCAATTGTTCTATTAGTTCGTCCGGCATCTTAGCTCGTGTGGATTTGTATTCATCATATTTTTTATGGCGAAAGGTAGGGTGCGGGGTATCCCAGGCAATGGCAATATAATCCGGCTTTTCAGTTTTTAATATACTCAGCAGAGAGTTTACAAAACCAAAAGTGGCCGAAGTATTCTCCCCTTTTGAATTTATCAATGGATTTCTAATAAATGCAAAATAGGCGCGATAGAACATGGCTGAACCATCGACCAGATAAACAGATTTGGGTTCATTCACTGATATAACTTTCTTTTTATAATATATTCCCTTACTTCTGCCGGAATAAATTTATCAATCGTCTCAGACGGGGCACCATCTTTTAGCAGCTTCCTGATATAGGATGAAGATATTTTTACTACCGGGGTTTCGATAAATTCGATATTATCCTTGGGCAAGCCTTCGGGGAATTCAAATTTAAATCCAGGTCTGGTCCCGACCAAAAACTTAACAGACTTAAAAAGATCCTCCGCTTTATACCAGGTTGTCAATTGAAGGATATTATCAGAACCAATGATAAAATTAAATGAGGTTTTTGGATATTTCTTTTTAAGAGCTGTAATAGTATCAAAAGTATAGCCGGACAACTCCAACTCCGATTCAATTTCACCGATGATGAACTCCGAATATTTTTTAAGAGCTGCTTTTAACATGTTAACCCGGTCCTCGAAAGTGGCATAACAGACCGGTTCCTTGCAGGGGTGATTGATTGATGGAATAAATAACACTCCATCCAGTTTTTTAATACTTTTAATTTCCTGTGCTAAATTAATATGGCCAAAGTGAACCGGATCAAATGTACCGCCCAATATTCCCCAATTCCCCCCATCATCAGGTACCGGCATGTTCTCCCTGTTCATTGGTTTTTTGCTCCTTTAAATTTTGAAGGAGTTTGTTCGCCTCTTTGATTCTATCATCGTTGGGGTAATTTATTTTAAATTCATTACAGCATGAATCCGCCTCAGACAATGAGCCGTCTAAGGAAACTTTCCTACAATATTCGAATGCTGATTCAGCGGCATATTTACGGGCATTTTCAACCAGCTCATTTTCAGAGAAAACAGTGATAAAGTTATTAAATTTATTTTGAGCATCAATGTAATTTTTAAGTTTTAGATCCATCAGGGCAAAATTAAATGTGGCTTCAGGGGCAAATTCAGTATCGGTATAATCATCAATCACTTTCTGAAAATATATCTGGGCTGCCTTATAAGCCCGGATTCTCTGATAAACCACGCCGTTTCTGTAATATTTTTGAGCCATTCTGGTTCGGGCGGCAAGCAGATACTCCTCGGCAGCTTCCCTGTATTCCGACTCAGGGAAATCAACCAGAAAATCATTAAAGAGGTTTATAGCTGTTGATAAATCGCTCTGATCAAGACCGGAATTGTCCGGGGTGGCTTCAAAAAAAGATACCGCCTTCATAAAGACCGCTTCATCAAAAAACTCAGAAGAAGGATAGTTAACAGCTAAACGGTTAAATTCAACTCCAGCCAACTCAAAATCATCATTATGATAATAGGACATCCCCAGATAATACTGAGCACTGTCAACCAATGCATCACCGGGAAAGTTATATATCACACTCTGAAATTTTTCGATGGCACTTAAGTATTTTTTATTTTCATATTTGGCTAAACCGGCATCAAACGATTCACGGGCAGTCATAAGGGTAGTAGTTTTATTTCCACCGCAAGATTGCAGCAACACGGCGCCTAAAACCATAATAATTATAAATGAGGTTATCCTTTTCAAGCTCTGTACGTCTCCTTCAGCATCTCGTAGTATTCAAGAACTTTGTTAATATATTTCTGGGGAACCGGTTTATCCTGTTTTAAAAGACCGCGCAGCTTGGCCTCTCCCATATTATAAGCCGCTAAAGCTTTTTTGACATCTCCGAATTTTAGTATCTGTTCAAACAAGTGAAGCGTCCCTAACTTAATATTTGTCTCTGGTTCAAACAATGTTTCCGAACCCTGCCAATCGATGCCGCTGCGCGAAGCCAATTCTTTACCAACAAAGGGAACCACCTGCATAAGTCCCTTAGCCCCCTTGGGGGATTCCTGTCCCTTTTTTAATGAGGACTCAGTCAGGATCACGGCCAGAACAAAAAGAGGGTCATATTGGAATTTTTTACTTTCGGAATAGATTACATTAGAAAGTTTCGTTACTTCTTCGTCGTTAAATCCAATTTGGAAATCATCAATAGCTTTAAAAATCTGAAGTCTCTCTTCTAATTCAGCAATTCTGGCTTGTTGAAAGGAAACCTGCTTTTCCAGATCATACTTTTCCTTGACCAAATAAACAGCCAATGCGGATTGAAGCAAATAAATAGAAACGACAACAAAAGCAATCGGCTTGGAAAGGAAAATTCCCAATTTTTCAAATTGGAACATATTTATCCCTCGCTTCTCGATCCAAACAGATCATAACCTTCGACTTTATCAATCTTCACCAAACATATCTCCCCGACTTCTAATTCAACACCATTCACATAGACCTCCTGATCGATCTCAGGGCAGTCACCACGGGTACGACCTTTGCCTATTCCATCCGAAGAGACCTCATCAATAATAACCTCCTCTATGCTTCCTATCAAGGAGATATTCTTATCAAATGAAATTTCCTGCTGTGCCAGCATCAGTTCTTCCATCCGAGCCATCTTCTCTTTTTCAGGAATTTGTCCCTTCATTTCCCCTCCGGGCGTTCCTTCTTCAGCTGAATATGTGAATACTCCCAGCCTGTCAAAACGCTGTTCTTTTACAAAATCCTTTAATTCATTGAACTTTTTGTCGGTTTCTCCGGGGTAGCCGACAATAAATGTCGTCCTGATAACCGGGTTATTTGGTGAATTTCTTATTTTATTCAGCAATGTCTCAACATCTCTTTTAGTAGTCCTTCTCTTCATTTGTTTTAGAATATCATCATTGATATGCTGCAGAGGGATATCAAAATAATTCAGAGTTTTAGTCCCGGAAGACATATAATCAATTAGTTTTTGGTTAACTACTGTAGGATAAAGGTACATTGGCCGTATCCACCTGACAGATTCAATTTTTTCTAATTCCTGTAACAAACCTATAATTCTCTGATTATTTTTTAAATCCAGCCCCCATAAGGTTACTTCCTGAGAAACCAGTATTAATTCTTTTTTACCATTTTCAGCTAAAAATTTCGCTTCATTAATAATCGATTCCATTGGCCGGCTTCGATAGTTCCCTCTGATCGAAGGGATGGCGCAGAAAGAGCAGTCACGATTACATCCATCAGAAACTTTAAGGTATGCATAGGGATAACCGTCAGATATAAAGCGATGCTTCCAGTCAAGATAAGCCAGCTTTCGTGATTCAAATTTTGATGTCTTTCTGATACCATTGTCGTTGTCGAGAGCGTTGATAATGCTTTCCATTCGACCAAGCCCGACAGCACTATCCAATTCTGGTATTCCTTTAAGAAGTTCATTGCCGTATCTCTGTGATAAACAACCACTGGCAATCAGCTTTTTCAAATTACCATCTTTTTTAAGTTGTCCCAGACGTAATATCTCGTCAATGGATTCTTCTTTAGCCGATTGAATAAAGCCGCATGTATTTACAATAATAGAGTCTGCATTTTCCGGTATGGGGACATATTCATGCCCGGCATCAATTAGACAGGCAATTATATATTCCGCGTCCACATCGTTTTTCGGACAACCGAGTTTATGCAGGTAAAATTTCATAATGAATTACTAAAAACGAACCTTTTCTACCGAGTCCGGAAATACCGGAATAAATAATGAATTGTCGCAGGTATCGGAGATCTTCTGGCTGATAAAATAAATATAGTTAAGATCTTCGTTAACATCATAATAAGACAGACTGTCAAAATAATTATTCTCAGAAAGATATATAATTATAGAGTCAGGGGTATCGCTGGTATCATTTCTGTTAATCTTAGAAAGCTTGTACACCCTGTTTTTTATAAACTGCTGTGAAACATATAAATCATCAAGATTTTTTATAAATGATATTTCTTTGCCGACCATTTCAGGATCTGCCACTTCTTCAATAATCACCTGATTTGATCCTTGAGAATAAGAATAGCTTTTCTCCAAATCATACAAATAAAGATTATTCCCTAACTGAATATTATAACGGCCATCCTGACTGATAACTGCGATACCTGGGGTACTGTCAATTGTATCAAATACTGATGATTCAAGTGAAGAGATAAATTCAATTTGGATGCATCCGGCTTCTTTTAATTGTCTCTTCATATTATCAAAGTGATTTGATTTTACCGAATCGCCTGCATTTAAAGAAGCCTGAAGGCATAAAATAATAAGAGAAATGCAAATTAGATTTTTCATAAATATTATACATCTTTTAGAAGATATTAGTTTGAATTCTGATCAACCATTTTGTTGGAATCAGCACCAGCAAAAAGAGTGCTTATATAAGCTTTATCTACCAGCACTTCCCTGGCTTTTGAACCATCAAATGGCGAGACGATACCGGCCTGCTCAAGTTTATCAATCAGACGGGCAGCTCTTTGATACCCAATTCCCAATCTTCTTTGAAGTAATGAGACCGATCCCTGCTTATGTCTTACACAAACATCGCAGGCTTCTTTAAATAACGGATCACCAAAATCTACTTCCTTTTCCGTTGTCTCACCCGTTGCCTGAGAAATATTCTCAAGAGCCAGCATGGGCAGATCCTGATCATTGATTTGCTTGACAATAGCTTCAGTCTCTTCACTGGTAAGCAAAGCGCCATGAAGCCTGGTAGCCTCCGGTTGTCCCGGCTGCAGGAAAAGCATATCGCCAAAACCCAATAATTTTTCAGCT
>CAYPUP010000141.1:0-6206 GCA_964413795.1 uncultured Ignavibacteriales bacterium | reverse complement strand
CCATAAGGCTAAGATACACCTTAACTCCGTGTCTGTCAAACCGGGGGAAGATCAAGTCCTCCATATCTTGCCTGACTACAAGCTCGTCGATTGGATTACTAAGGCAAAATAGATTTTTCTGGGAATTAATAAAAGATATTACTAACTCTGAAGTTGCCATAGTAGATGTGGTCCTATATTTGTACAACGATGAACTCATGTTAGATATGAAGATTGGTGTACCATTACTCTCGTTCCAACTTACCTTCCATTTTGCCATTGATGTTCTCTGAGTAACAACCTTAGACAGATCAATCCTATTAGCATGACTCTGAGATAATAATGAAGCAAGGCTATATTTCGGTAATTTAGATTCACGGGAAGGTACTGATTCAAGAGCCTGGCTCAGTCTCGTGGCAATAGCAACAATTTCTGATTGATCCACCTTTTCACGGCTACCACTTGTAGCCTTAGTGGTTTTCTGTGACCATCCATTTACAGATTCAGCATTCACAGAGTGAGAATCAGTTACAGTCACGATACAGGTCGCTATAAGTACCCATATAAAATATGCAAATTTATTTCTCATGATTGATTCCCTCCTTGTTTATAACGCATTGACATTATACTCGCTGGTTTTAATAATCGGTCTGGTCTTGTCCCTGTTTTCAAGAATGTAACCAGATGCAATTATTTCCTAAGCATATGAAAAGATAAGTAATGTTAATGATAAATCAATAGAAATATTATTACAAATTGTCAGGAGGACAAGCCTCCTGCCCTACCGAAAACGTTGCAGAAAAAGCCACAAAGTTGTTTACTTATGTATATGCTGTAAAAACTCTTCCACTTCGGGGATGCCCCCCTGGAAGACAAGATAGCCGTTATAAGGTTCGCGTGCAGTGATATCATCGCAGATCGGCGTCAGCATAATCTCTTTTACTTTCGCCAGATCAGATGTCTGTCCCAACGCCCAGCCCAATTTTATATAGGCAACTTCGGGAAGCATATTTTCAGTCGGAATAATCCCCATACTCATCAAATCACGACCGGTGTCATAGACAAACATGTGAACATAACCCCATAAGGTCTGCACCGTCATATAAATAGCAATACCCGCTTTGGTCGCCCGTTCGATTGCCGGGTAGATATGCTTATTGACATGCCCAAGGCCGGTTCCGGCAATTACAATGCCTTTGTAGCCATTGGCAACAAGCGAATCGATAATATCCGGCTGCATATTGGGATAATAATATACAAGGGCTACCCGTTCATCAAAAACAGGTGTGACTTTTACATTACGATCTTTGCGGCGTTTGTTGTAGTTCTGTTTAAGAGGGGTAATCTTTTTCCTGTCGATCATAGCCACCGGAATATCCCCGATCGTTCTGAAAGTCGAGCGGTAAGAAGAGTGCATCTTCCTCACCCGGGTGCCAATGTGAAGCAGACCATATTCATCGGAAGTCGGGCCAAACATACAGACCAAAACTTCAGCAATATCGGATTCAGCCGCCGCTTTGGTGGCATGGATTAGATTCAGAGCGGCATCCGATGAGGGCCTGTCCGATGATCGCTGTGAGCCAACCATGACAATCGGGATGGGAGAATTTTGTACCATAAATGATAAGGCTGCGGCAGTGTGGTGCATGGTATCGGTACCATGTCCGATAACGATGCCATCAATCCCCTGTTCAATCTGCTCCCCGACAGCTTTGGCTAATTCGATATATTGTTTGGGTCCCATATTTTCACTAAAAACCGCAAACAGTTTATTAGTGGTCAGATTACAAATATCAGCGAGCTCCTGAACTGCGCCATATAATTCCCCCGGTGAGAAGGCCGGAATTACAGCGCCTGTCCGATAATCAAGACGAGAGGCAATTGTTCCGCCGGTACCAATCAGTTTGATATATGGTTTATTTTCAGAGACCGGGAATTCTTTTTCAGGAATCTTATAATGAGCTTCTTTGTAGCCGCATTCTTCTATTTCTTCGATAGTCTCGGTTGCAATTCCAATATTATAGCCGGTGATAAGCTTGAGGACGATATGCGTTTCATCATCATTTTCAGAACGGGGTAACACGATTCCTTTGAACTCGCCCCGCGAACTTTTTATTACCGCTTCGCTCCAAACCCTGACTTTGAATTTTTCCAGAGTGGCTAGAGCCTCTCCCTTATACCCCTGATTTCCCTCAACCATGATTCACAACCTTTTCCACTTCAACCTTAAGCTCTTTGAGAGGTACATTACCGAGCGCAGAAAATCTTAACTGCCCCATTATCCACGAAGTGACTTTTGCGGGATCTAATGGAGTTGAATAATTTATAAAGACTTTAAGAAGCTCAGGAATCTTTTTTAATAATTGTTCCATGGTAAATTTTCTGCAGCCAAATTCTTTTAAAATACTTTCCATACTCTGGTCCGGATTTTTCACAAAGAGGGGTAATACCTCTTTTATGATTTCCGGATTAATATTCTGTTCGGAGATATATTCAAACAAGGTGTATATTTTTTTAACTGTCAAATTATCAGATACTAATTTCCGGCCATCGAGATTTTTTAAGGTATGCCCGATTATTGTCCCGATCAATTTTGGAGGACAATAAGTATTATTCACGATTCTTTTTATCAAGGGAAAATAGTTTTTACTTAAAATATATGGGTAACAATCTGCCGGGATTTTCCATTCTCTTAATTGACTAACACGTTCGCTGATATCCTGCGGCAGTGAGTTGCGGATATCCTCGATCATGTCATTGGGAATCGATACCGGGGCAGAATCGGTATCGGGATACATGCGATCCGGTCCCGGAAGAACCCGTTCAAAAATAGTCGTCCCATCGGCAAGAGCTTTGCGAGTTTCGTTTGGAACGCCATCGAAAGCCAATCGGCAGCGTTCTTCTATCGTTTCTAATGCAGTTTTAATGTCATCTTCCGGACCCCAGAAGATAAGACTGGCATCAGCATTACCGATGTTCAGCTTTTGGATCATTTTCTGCATTTGCTCTGAATGAAATATCTTATTATCCGCTTGTTCACTCTGAATCATATTGGGCCGTTCCAGGCAGGCAATTACTTTCAGACGATCGCTGATTTCATTGGCAAATGTCTTTCCCGGCTGAGTAAAGTGCGATAGAATTCCTTTAAATTTCGGAAGAGATACAAGTATTACTTTCTGATGATTCAACTCGGCAGGTAAATCTAATAGCACTTCATTATTCTCAGTAATATCATAATGTGATATTTTCCAATTGGAGGTGTCTTCAATTCTTTCAGATAGTATCTTCTGAATATTCAAAAGAGCCTTTTGACGGAATGCCTCGACATGGGTCAACTCCGGAATCCATTTGATATGAGAGACGCCTTTAATTTCGACTCTTGTCCCACCATTGATACTGACATTGACATCCTGTCGGCCGGCTCCCATCCCGGTTCTGACTTTCCCGTTGCTCCGAGCTACATATCGCAGATATTGTCCGGCTTCTTCAGCCTCATCAGGGGTTAACATTTCCGGATAGGTGACCATCTCGATTAATGGCATTCCGAGACGATCAGTTGTGTAAACGCGTTCATGACCGATATCGGATATCTCTCGGCAGGAGTCTTCTTCGATACTTAATTGAATAATTTTTATCTTTTTATTGCTGATAGGAATTTCACCTTCAATTCCCACAATTGCCGTCCTTTGAAATCCGGTGGGTATGCTTCCATCAAGATACTGCTTGCGGGTTATATGAAGTTCGCCAACAACATTTGTTTTCAGCAACAGAGAAATTTCGAGGGCAATTTCAAGTGCCTGCCGATTAATTTTAAATGGAGGCGTATCATCAACATCATAAGTACAGGCGGTTTCATACTTGATATGATAGGTGATATTCTTGCGGGTTTTTTTCTCCATCAAAGCGGTCCCGTCGTACTCCCCCATTTCACTGAGCGTAGGGCGCATATGACGGATAACTTCGGCGTCGAAATCCCCTTTTTTCTGGTACAAGCCGGCGGGACAGCGGCAGAACAATTTTTTATCGGTAAAAAGCTGCTGGTGGATCTCAAGACCACATTTGAAACCGAGTTTTTGGTAAGTTTTAGGGGTGGCTTGCAGCCGTGGAACAAATCCGGTTAGTTCCATCGTTCGTTGATAATTCTCATGAGGATCCAGCTCTGCCTCTATATTCGACTTAATAACCGCTTTTTTAATCTGATCCAAAGTCTCTTCTCCAGATGCATAAAGTTTTTTTACAAGCTCATAAATAACGGAGCTTACGGCTTGATAGGATAAGCAAAGAAGATCGTTTTAGCAACATATTCAGGATTAAATTAGCAAAAAAGAATCAGTTTTCTTTCATCGGAGCCAGCATATTGAAATAGGCTTTCTGAAGAATTGATAGTCCCTTTTTACTCATAATTAAAGATAATTCGTTCAGTGAATCACTGACATTTTCTGCAATAGATACTGAATCAGATATCTTATGAAGCGAAACAGGGCCATTAATTCTGGAAATACTGTAATAATTATCTTCTATATAGCCAACCATGTACCAATCAGAAAACTGGGCAAAACGATTTCCATTAGCTGTCGAATCAAAAAGGTCTTTTCCAAAGGAATAATCATCATAATTCAACCCTGCCAAACCCATAACGGTCGGTAAAATATCAATCTGCCCTCCCAGCACATTGTTTCTATGGCCGTTTCTATTGCCCATCGAATCTATTTGCAGGATTAATAAAGGACTTGAATATTGCGTTAAATCAAGATCCAGTTGAGATTTATATGGCATGCCATTGTCAGCAGTGATTACTACAATGGTATTTGTAAAATCATAATCACAAGCAACGCTCCTAAGAAATCGCCCCAGAGACCAATCCGCATATTTAAAAGCATTAAGACGCTCAGCATCTTCTACTGTGTCAGGGAATGGATGATAGTCCACATCGGGTACAATCCAGGGACCGTGATTAGAAGCTGACAACAATGTTGCAAAATACGGCTTCTTTATCTTCCTTAATTCTCTTACTGCCTGGTCAAACATAACATGATCAGGTACTCCAAGAGTGCTTATTTTTTCAGAACTGTCATAATCGAACAAGGAGTTGATTTTCTTAAATCCATTAGACATCAAAAAACCCTGCATATTATCAAACTCCGGATCATGAGTAGTAAAAAATATTGTTTCGTAACCCTTGTCAGAAAAAATTGAAGGCAACCCATAGAATTTATTCTGCCCTGAAAATTGCTTCATAACCGATTTACCGAATATGAGAGGATAGCCATATAACGTACAGAATATACCGCTGTAGGTATGGCTGCCAGAGGAATAAAAATTGGTAAACAAAGTCCCATATTCAGCCAGACTGTCAAAATTCGGTGACAACTCATATGGGAATCTGTTATCCAGACAGCCGATCCGACTTGCACCAAATGATTCCATGATGATTATAATGACGTTTGGTGGATTTGTATTTTCTGATTTAAAATTAACTTCACGATGGATTTTT
Source organism: uncultured Ignavibacteriales bacterium (assembly GCA_964413795.1). Lineage (GTDB taxonomy): Bacteria > Zixibacteria > MSB-5A5 > GN15 > FEB-12 > DAOWMZ01. The sequence continues at coordinate 733 of CAYPUP010000141.1, read as the reverse complement.
AAACTGCCTATTTCAAAGCCAAGAAGCTCTGTTAGTAATGAATCAGCTTCGGGAATGGTGATTTTCTTCATTAATGCCTCAGTCTCTTTTTTGCTTCCGGCATCATATAAGACGTCTCTAAGAAATGTGAAGGTTGGATTTAGAGCTAATTGATTCGCAGTATCGTATTCTGAGAAATATGCCCCACCCCAGGTTAGTGGCGTTTTTTCTTCGATTCGTCCTCTCCCCCCGATAATTAGAAGCAAAATAACTAATGGCATATACAATAAATTTACCCAGACAGGGGATGAACTAAGATTTTTCTTTAACCATGTAATCAGGTGTAATATCACCCATATAAACAAACTTAGAATTGCCAGATATAATAAAAGGTAAAATACGACATGATATGTCTCCCAGATCATGGAAAAGACAAAATCATGGTCCTCTGTCCATTGTAAAGCCATACCGTTTAAGCGGGAGTGATAAAATTTATAAAACTCTATATCACACAGATGAATGAAAAAAACAATGGATGCTAAGATAAAAAGAAGCGAGAGGTTTATTCTTCGCATTATCTTGTTTTTAAGTACATCTATACCTGGTATAAGAGACAACAGGTAGAACAAAATGGTTATATAACTGGCGATAACCGCATCAAATCTAAAACCGACAACAAATGACTTAAAAATAATGGAATTTGGGATTCCATCTGTTAAATCACCTAAGCCTATAAATAGTATCAAGCGCCAAA